>JAGWXN010000013.1 GCA_018969885.1 Betaproteobacteria bacterium
GCACATTGGCGCTGCCCGCAGAACCGAGCAAATCGCCCAGCGCCCCGCGCGCAATGCTGGCAGCAATGCCGGCACAGGCCTGGGCACAGGTTTCGAGCACGCGGCGAAGCGCCTCGGGGGCGAGCGACCACTGTCGATCGCACTGAATCAGATACTGGCTGAGGGTGACACGCTCCATCGCGACTCCGTAAGGGGGCAGACCAATCTGGCGCGGATTGTATCGAGACCCGAAGCGTTCAGGCGCGAGACGCCGAATCCGCCGCAAGCGCCTTCCCAACAATTTCTGCGACATCGGCCGAGAGCCCAGGATGCCGCGCCACGCGAGACAGCGCGTCGCGCATGCCGGAGGCCCGCTCAGGGCTGTAGCGCGGCCAGCGGTCGAGCGCACGCGCAAGCCTCGCCGCAAGCTGTGGATTGAGCGCATCGAGTGCCATGACCTGCTCGGCCCAGAACGCGTAGCCCGAGCCATCGGCCTGATGAAACTCAGCCAGATTTCCGGTACAGAACGCAGTGATCAGCGAGCGCACCTTATTCGGATTACGAAGCGAGAAAGCAGGGTGGGTCATGAGCTGCTTCACCTGGTCGAGCACGGGTGGCTCGCCAGGACAGCGCACAGCAATGGCCTGCATGGAAAACCATTTGTCGAGCACCAGGGGTTCGTTGGCGAACTCCTGCTCGAACGCGGCAAGCGCCCGATCGCGACGCACCCCGCCCGCGCGAACCAACGCGGCGAGCGCAGCCGACCGGTCGGTCATGTTGTCGGCATTCGCGCACTGCGCTGCGGCCGCTTCGACCGCCTCGTCGGCGCCGGTTTCGACCCACCATCCCAGTGCCGCGTTCTTGAGCGCACGCCGGCCCGCAGCGGCGAGATCAACCGTCCAGGGCTGCCCGTCGTTAAGCGCGCGATAAAGGGCAGACCATCGCCCTTCAAGTTCGCGTGCAGCCGCCCCGCGCACCGCAAGCCTCGCCACCCGGAGCGCCTGCGGGTCGACCTGCTCGAGCTGCTCGGCGATAAACGTTTCCGATGGAAAGGTGATCAGCGCATCAACAAAGGCCGAATCGAGTGACGGGTCATCAAGAAGGCGGCCGATCAGCGCGGCCACCGAAGCGCCGGCCACCCCAGGATCAACGCCGTTCATCGCCGCGCGAACCGCCCTCAGCATCCGCTGCTGCGTCGCCTCCCAGCGATTGAACGGATCGCTGTCGTGGGCGGCGAGAAGATCAAGCTCCGCGTCGCTCCAATTGTGTTCAATGATGACTGGCGCGGAGAATCCGCGTCCAAGCGACAGCACCGGGCGGCGGTTGATGCCGGCGAACCGGAGGCGATGCGAGGCCTCACGTAACTCAATGAGGGCAGTACCCGCCTCGATCGAACGGATCAGTGCGCGGGTGGGCTCATCGGCGGCAATGATAGGTAGCGCGCTCCCATCGGCCGCGAGCAAACCGATCGCAAAGGGGATCGGCAAGGGCATCTTCACCGGCTGACCCGGCGTGGCCGGCGTGTGCTGAGTCACCAGCAGTTCGCAGATCTGTTCCGCCTCCTGGACGCTCACCGCGACCGCCACACGAGGCGTACCCGCCTGCGAGTACCAGCGTGAAAACTGCGCGAGGTCGAGCTGGTTTGCATCGGCGATCGCCGCGACGAAATCATCACAGGTCACCGCTGCGCCATCATGACGGGCGAAGTACAGATCCATGCCCTTCCGAAAGCCTTCTCGCCCGGCAAGCGTCTGCAGCATGCGAATGACCTCGGCACCTTTTTCGTAGACGGTGAGCGTGTAGAAGTTATTGATCTCCTGGTAGGCGTCCGGCCGAATTGGGTGTGCCATCGGGCCCGCGTCTTCAGGAAACTGCGATGTGCGCAGTACCCGCACATCGTTGATCCGTTTGACCGCGCGGGCGCTCGCGGCAGCCGAGGGGCTTTCGCACTGCGCGGCCATCATGTCGGCGGAAAACTCCTGATCACGAAATACCGTGAGACCTTCCTTGAGGGTGAGCTGAAACCAGTCGCGGCAGGTCACCCGGTTGCCAGTCCAATTGTGGAAATATTCGTGCGCCACCACCGACTCCACCGCGGCAAAGTCCTGGTCGGTCGCCAGCCGCGGATGCGCGAACACATAGCGGGTATTGAAGATATTGAGACCCTTGTTCTCCATGGCCCCCATGTTGAAGTCACCCGTGGCGACAATCATGAACCGGTCAAGGTCGAGTTCCAGCCCATAGCGCGATTCATCCCACCTGATCGAGCGTTCAAGCGAACGCATCGCATGCTCGGTCTTGTGCTCGTTACCGGGTTCGACCCAAACCTGGAGGAGCGCCGGGCGCCCCGACCGCCTGACGAAGGTCGACTCCGTGACCACCAGACGTCCCGCCACCAGCGCGAAAAGGTAGCTGGGCTTGGGGAACGGATCCTCCCAGGTGCACCAGTGCCAGCCGGCTTGCACGGGGCCCGCGTCTGGGTGCGCGCCATCGCAGTCGCCCTGAGCGATGAGATTGCCGTTGGAGAGCAGCACTGGCCAGCGCGCGCGCTCTGCGCGAAGCGTCACGCGATAGCGCGCCATGACATCGGGGCGGTCGGCAAAAAACGTGATTCTTCGAAAGCCTTGTGCCTCGCACTGGGTGTAGAAATTTTCGTTCGACACATAGAGGCCGCTCAGTGCGGTGTTCGCCTCGGGCGAACACCGCGTCGTGATGTCGAGCACGAACTGCGCGGGCACACCCGGTATCACCAGCTGATCGCTAGCATGCGTGAAGGCGTCTGGGCCTAGCCGCTGACCGTCAATGGCCACCGCGAGCAGCTCCAGCGCCTCGCCATCGAGCTGCAGCGGCTCGGCGGGGCTCACCCCATTTGCGCGGCGCACGACGAGGCGCGAGCGCACCAGAGTGGACTTCGGATCCAGGTCGATACTGAGCTCGACCGCATCAATGGCATAAGCGGGCGGCCGATAATCGGCCCGATGAATCGTCACGCCCTGATCGGTACGCATGATGAACGCTCCTTTGATCGGTTCATTCTAGGCTTTCAGCAAACCGCTTAATCACTGGACACCTGCGCGCACCGGGGTCAAGATTTCACCCCTGTCCCAACTGCCTCGCTGCCTGATCCTCTGATACCAGCGAGCAGAGATCGCCAACCCGGAGTACCCCACCCGTGAAACCGCCATCCCTCTGGTCCACTCGTCGTCGGGCGCTTGCCGGCCTCGCCGCGTCATCGGCAGCCATGTTGCCCTGGCCCGCGCGGGCGCAAACGCAGGCCTGGCCCACACGACCCGTCCGCATCGTGGTGAATTTTCCGGCCGGGGGCCCCCTGGACATTCTGGCGCGACAGGTGGCGGGTTCTCTCACCAACCGGTTAGGTCAGCCATTCGCGGTTGAAAACGTCACCGGCGCGGCCGGCGAGATCGGTGCGAGCAACGTCGCGCGCGCTCAGCCCGATGGATACACCGTGCTGATGAGCATTGATGCGCCATTTACGATTGCGCGCGCAATGCGGCCCCAGGTCGGCGTGCGGATTGAAGACCTGACCTGGGTCGCAATGCTGGGCACCAGCGGGCTGACGGTCGCGGCTCATCCGTCTGCCGGCGTCCGCACCCTGGCCGACCTCATCGCACGCGGACGCAGCCGGCCGCTCAATTTTTCGACGGCGGGGCCTGGCAGTCCCGGACACCTTGCAGCCGCCGTGCTGGCCGATGCCGCATCGGTTCAAGCTACGCCGGTTCACTACCGCGGCAATGCCCCGGCCGTCACCGCACTGGTGGCAGGCGAGGTCGACGCCGCGATCATCAGCACGCCCGGCCTCCTTCCCCACATCCGCGCCGGAAAACTGCAGGCGCTAGCCACTGCCGCCAGCCGTCGCTCGCCACTACTGCCCGACCTACCCACCGTTGGAGAGCTCGGTTACCCGGCGCTCGCGCAGGAATCGCTTTATCTGGTGGCGCTGCCGGCTCGCGCGCCAGCGTCGGTTGCGGCTGCGCTTTCCGCGGCGCTCGCCGACGCGATGGCCGATCCGGCGCTACGCGACCGGATGACATCGCTCGATCTATCGCCCGGACTCGAGGACGGTGCTCGCGCGCAGGCCCTCCTCAGCCAGACGCTCGAGCGCTACACTCGCGTCGTGAAGGCAACCGGGCTGAAGGCTGATCAGTAGGCTCGGCCCAGGCCGGGGCCCCCCACACCTACCCAGCACCCAGGAGACCGAGATGTCCCGTTTCTGTCCTGCGCCAAAACGGCGTGTCGTGATCGCAGCCAGCGCTGCCGGCCTCGTCCTTGCAGCGGCGGGCCTATCGTCCCAAGCGATCGCGCAGGACTTCCCCACGCGCCCCATCACCATCATCGTGCCCTACACGGCAGGCGGCCCCACCGACATGATGGCCCGCGCCATCGCCAAGCACATGACCGGTTCGGGCGGGCAGCCGGTCGTGGTCGAAAACCGCGCCGGCGCGGGCGGAGCCATCGGCACCGCAGCCACCGCGCGCTCCGCACCGGATGGCTACACACTGGTACTGAACGGCACGCTAGGCCACGCCCTCGCCCCAATGTTGCGGCCCAACACGGCGGGTTACACGGTTGCCGACATGTCAGCGGTCGGCGTATTCAGCCGCAGCTCGAATTTTCTGGTCGTGGCGCCGTCGCTTGGCGTGAAGTCGGTCAAAGAGCTGATCGATCGCGCGAAGGCGGCTCCGGGCAAAATTTCTTTTTCTTCCGCCGGACTCGCAAGCAACCCTCACCTAGGTGCCGAACTCTTCAAGGCGCTGGCCGGGGTCGACCTGGAGCACATCCCCTACAAGGGCGTGTCGGCAACCGTGCCCGACCTCGTCGAAGGCCGGGTACCCGTAGCCTTCGCAAGCCCTACGCTTGCGCTGCCGCTGCTCAAAGACAACCGGCTGGTGGCGCTTGCAGTCACTGGCGAAAAGCGGATGAAGGGATGGGAGCATCTGCCCACCATCGCCGAGTCTGGCGTTCCGGGCTATGTGTTCGAGTCCACCTACATTCTGGTGGCCCCGGGCAAGACCCCGCCTGCGATCATGCGCCGCCTGAATGACCTGCTCCAGCGATCACTCGATGATCCGGACACCATTAACGCGCTGGACAAGCTCGGGCTTGAAACCATGAAGAACACGCCCGCACAGGCTGATCAGCTGGTGCAGGCAGAGTTGCAGCGCTGGTCGGGCATCATTGCGCGCCTCAATCTGAAACTGGAGTAAAGCGCGGGGCGAGGCCCAACCCGATTCAGCTTGCAGCGCGCAGGTCAACCTCACAGGCCATGAACACTCAACACCTCCCCGTTCGCCTCAAGGCGATGATCGGCGACTATCCGATCACACACCGGCTTCTGAGCGGCCAGGTCTCCTCAAGTCGCTACGCGTTTGATTTTGCCGACGTGAAGGTACCGAACACCGCCTTCAAGCGAACGGTGCGGGAACTTGAGTTCGACGTCTCCGAACTCGCCATCGTCACCTTTCTGCAAGCTTTTGACGCGGGCATTCCGCTGGTGCTGCTACCCGCCGTCATCGTGAGCCGTTTTCAACATCCGTTTCTGATGTTTGACAGCCGCCGCGGACACCTCCGGCCCCAGGACCTTCGCGGCAAGCGAATCGGGGTGCGCTCTTACTGCGTCACCACCGTGACCTGGATCCGCGGGATGTTGCAGGCCGACCATGGCATTGCTCCGGAGGACAACCGCTGGATCACCTTTGAGGACGCGCATGTCGCGCAATGGCGAGACCCGCCCTGGGCCGAGCGGGCAGACCCCGCTCGCGACATGCTTCAGATGCTCGAGGCGGGCGAAATCGATGCGGCCGTACTCGGCGCACCACCTGCCGACAAGCCGCACATCAAACCGGTGTTCGCCGATCCCGCACAGGACAGCCGCGACTGGTACGCACGACACCAGGTCATCCAGATCAACCACATGATCGTACTCAAACGCTCACTCGTGGACGAGCATCCAGATTTTCCGAAAGCGCTGATGGCACTTCTCGAGCAGAGCGCTGGCAGCAATCTGTCAGAAGCCGACGCGCTTGCACACCCGCGAGGGCTTTCGGCGGTGCGGCCCCACCTCAACTACGCGATTGACATGGTGCATCGCCAGGGCCTCACACGTGAACGACTGCCGCTTGAGTCATTCTTTCATCCGACCACGCTGATCGGCTGATTTGGAGCGGGTGATGGGAATCGAACCCACGTCATCAGCTTGGGAAGCTGAGGTTCTGCCATTGAACTACACCCGCAGACCGCGGAATTGTAGCGGAACGCGGATCCATGGCGCCAGCCAGACCCGCAGTTGATCAGGCCGGGATCGGCACTCGTTCGTTAACACGACTGCGCCTGAGCAGCAGAACGGCGACCGACACGGTGAACAGGTTCCACACAATGCCGTTCACGAATGCAGCGTCATACGAGCCGGTGAGGTCGAAAATGCTGCCCGACAACCAGCCGCCCAGGGCCATGCCGAGCAGGGTCGAGTTGATCACCAACGCAATCCGGGTGGCTGAACCCGCAGCCGGGAAATATTCGCGCACCACGAGCGCGTAAGAAGGCACGATTCCGCCCTGGAACAACCCGAACAGAATCGCAATGACATACAGCGCGCCCAGTCCGTCAAACAGGAGATAGAGTGACAGCGCAACGGCCTGCAGCACGGCTCCGGCAAGAAGCGTACGCAGACCACCAATCCGATCAGCCACCCAGCCAGAGATCAGTCGGCTCACAATGCCAAAGCCCAGCATGAGCGACAGCATCTGCGCGCCGGCAGCGCTGCCATAGCCGAGGTCGCCGCAGTAAGCCACGATATGCACCTGCGGCATGGACATCGCCACGCAGCAAGCCACTCCCGCTCCGCAGAGCAGGACCATGACAAGGTTCGCCGGCAGACCGAACGGACGAACGCTGCCGGGCTGAACAGGGCCTAGCGTCTGCACCGCGCGAGTGGGCTCCCCGGCGCGAAGCGCGGTCTGTTCCGACCCAACCCCCGGCGCATTCGAAGCCGGTGCAGCCCGAGCGACACCCGCATCGGAAAGCGGCGCCCGGATCCTGAACATGGCCAGTAGTGGGAGCGTGGTGACCAGGCAGAACACGCCCAGGCCGATATAGGTGGATCGCCATCCCCAACTCTCGGAAAGCGCCTGGACGATCGGCGGCCAAACCGTTCCAGCGAGGTAATTGCCGCTCGCGCAGATGGCGACCGCGATGCCGCGGCGGCGGTTGAACCAGAGCGATGCATCGGCAATCAACGGCGAGAATCCGCCCGCCGTGCCGAGAAAACCGATCAACACGCCCTGAATGATCGACAGGCTGAGAAGCCCGGGCGCGTGGGCAGCCGCGACGAAGCCCAGGCCCAATGTCACCGAGCCGATCGCAAGCGGCACCCGCACACCAAACCGATCAGACACCTTTCCCATCACCACGCCACCGATGCCAAAGCCGATCATGGTGAGCGTGTACGGCAAGGAGGCACCCGCGCGATCGACCGCGAACTCGCTCTGTACCGCTGGCAGGATCACGACGATTGCATACATGCCGCAACTCGATAGCGTCATGAATGCCAGGCTCGCAGCCAGACGCAACCAAGCGTACCGGCTCTCGATCAGCGAACCGGTATCGGTGGCGACAGCGGTCATGGGGCGGGGAGCATCATCTTGGGGTCGACTATGCCACATCGGCGGGCGAGCCCCAGTCGCAAAGCGCCGGCGACGGGACCCGCCGACTGTACGAAGGCGACGTTCCGGATTAACCTTCGGAACCGCGAGCAACGGGCACGCCAATACAGCTAACAAAGGAGACATGCCTTGAATCCCAAAGCCTTTCGCCGATCCGCCTTGCAGGCCACCCTCGCCGTATCGCTTGCGGCCTCACTCTTAGTGAGCGGCTGCTCGGATACCGTCATTACTCCGGGCGAGTTGGAACTCAACGTCTCCTCGGGCTACCCCATCGTCGGTGCAACGGTCACGCTGAAAGGCGCAAACGGTGCCACGCTCCAGACGGCTGGCACGTCGGACACGGGCAGCGTCACCATTTCCCGCCACCAAGCAATGAGCACTCTTGGGTTCGGCCCCTATCTCGTGCAGAGCACGGGGGGCAAAGCGAACGGGGTACCGGTCACCGAGCAGTACTTCTCCGTCGCGAGCGGTGACGCAGGACGTACCAATGTCACGCCCATCACTCATCTGATTGCAGTCGAGGCGACCGGCACCACCAATACCAACGGGATCAAGACGCTCTTCTCGAGCGGCTTTGATTCGGCTAAAGCGCAGCAGCTCACGTCGGCCAAGCTCACCACTGCGAAAACCAGCGTGAACGACGTTCTGAAAAGCGTCAACCCGAGAATCGACCTGTCCACTTACGATCCGCTTTCCGCCTCGTTCAAGTTCGGCGATGCGATCGACAGCCAGCTCGATTATCTGAAGCTTGCGCTACGCAGCACCAGCAAGTCGCTCGATGACGTGCAAGGCTTTGTTGCCAAGGCGGCAAAAAAAGAATTCAACGCCAATGACGTTGGCGACATCAAACCCATCAAGCGCGTGATCGCGTTTGGTGACAGTCTGACCGATGGCGGCACCTACACGGTGTGGGCGTCTTTCGCTGCGTCAGGACAACCGCGGTTTGACCCTGCCACGCCACTGCCGTCACTGGAATCTGCCTCGATCTGGGGGGGCAAGTTCACCACCAACCCTGGAAAGGTCTGGGTTGAGCATCTCGCAGCCTCCTATGGGTACGCGATCAAGCCCGCAATGCTGATGGGCGGAACGCAGCCCTCAGCGAATTTGCTGCAGCTGGGATGCAGTACCTGCACCAACTATGCCCAGGGCGGTTCGCGCGTTGCGCTACAGCCCGGAATCGGTAATCGGGGTACGGCCGCCGGCCCATCGAACTATGACCGGACAAGCGCGTTCAACGCTGCCTCCACCATCCCAGTCAAAGAGCAGATCGACATCCATCTGGGCAACCCCGGTGAGGGTAAATTCAAGGCAGGTGATCTGGTGCTCGTCTTCGCCGGAGCCAACGATATTTTCATCCAGGCTCAGAGCGGGCAAAGCCAGCAGGTAATCGCCGAAGCGGTCGGTGCCGCTGCCATGCAGTTGGCCGAGCAAGCGGCCCGACTGAAGGCCGCCAACGCCAGTTCGCTGGTGGTCATCGGCCTGCCCGACATGGGCAAAACCCCATCGGGCGCGGCGAGCGGTGCTGCGAGTGCCGCGGGCCTGAGCGCGCTGTCGCTTCAGGTGTTCAATGGCACGCTTGCGGCGGCACTCAAGGCGCAAAACATCGTGTTTGTCGATCCCAACGAGATTCTCACTGCCGTCCTGACCAAGCCGGCAGACTACGGTTTCAAAGTCACGATCGATACCGACGCGAGCAAGGCGCTCGCGAGCACGGCCTGCGGAATCAATCAGATTGCAGCAGCCGCTCAGTTTGATGACCCCAAGAATCCCAGCTCGCTTTACTGCTCCACGCCGAACGCAACGGCCTCCAATGTCGGCACACTGCGCGCCGCTGGCGCCGACGCCACCTACGTGTTCGCCGACGGCGTGCATCCCAGCTCACAGACGCATAAGGTGCTGGCGGACTATCTCGGCAGCAAGCTGCCGCGCCTTCTCACCGACGCGATGCCGGCGACACCGAAGTAAGCGTCGCGCGGCGTTCCATCCAGCACGCTGTCCGGTGCCGATCACGGTACCGGACAGTGGAATGTCCTTGCGCGAGGGCAACACCCCGGGCACTGGCGCCCCTGGCGAGGGTAGCCCTCTGCACGCTTTTTCTTATTCAACCTTGGCGCCCGATTTACGGATGATTGAGCGCATACGATCGGTTTCGCTCCGCATGAAAGCGCTGAATTGTTCGGGGCTCATCTGAAGCGGGACCATCCCGGCTGCGATGAGACTCTTTTCAACGAATTCCCGATCACTCAGGATCGAGGCAACCGCCTGGCTCAGCTTACCGATCACGTCCGCCGGTGTCGCCGCTGGTGCAACGAACCCATACCAAGCGCCAATATCCATGTCGGGAAGTCCAGCCTCGGCGAACGTGGGGACGGTGGGCAGCAGCGGATTGCGGGCCGCGCCGCTCAGGGCCAGAACCTTGATACGACCGTTGGCAATGAAACCCTGGATCGTCGGGATACCTGGGAAGGTGAACAGCACCTGCCCGCCCAGCACGTCGGCCACAGCGGGTGCAGATCCCTTGTAGGCGACGTGCGCGAGATCAGTCGCCGTGAGCACCTTGAACATTTCACCCATGATGTGGGCCTGGCTACCTACGCCGTAGGACCCATAGCTCAGTTGACCTCGCCGCGCTTTGGCGTAGTCGATGAGTTCGCCCACCGAATTGGCGGGCAGCGTCGACGCAACCGCAAGCGTGAGCGGCAAATAGGAACTCGACGCGACGGGTGCGAAGTCACGGGCCATGTCGTAGGCGAGTTTTTGAAACAGGACAACATTGAGGACAAATGTCTGATCATTGGAGAACAACAGCGTGTAGCCGTCGGGGGTGGCTCGTGCAACCACCTCGGCACCAATCGCGGTGTTGGCGCCCGCACGGTTTTCAACGACCACGGGCTGCCCAAGCCGTGCTGACAGCTGACCCGCCATCAATCGACCCGTGATGTCGGTCGCGCCCCCTGGTGCAAACGGCACGACCAGGCGGATCGGCCGCGACGGGTAGTTATCGACCTGCGCCGCGCAAGGCAGGGCGATCCCCAATCCCGCCAGCAGGGCGCTCATGGCGAGCAGGCGGCGGACAAAGCAAGCAATCATTTTCGAACCTCCTAAGCTAGACTCATGGGCAGCGCGGGCGTTGTGCCAATGCCGACCGGTCGTGAATGCTCGCCCCAAATCACCTGCGGTGTCCAGCGGGTGACACATCAAGCCCTCAACCCGATCCGAGCCCACCGATCGCCAGCCTTCAATCATGCAAAAACCCCTTCGCGTATTGATCTCAGGTGCTGGCGTAGGCGGGCTATGCGCCGCCGCCGCGCTGCTCAGGCGGGGCATCGATGTCGAGGTCTACGAACAGGCAACCGAATTGAAGGAGGTGGGCGCCGGCGTTCAACTATCGGCCAACGGCACGCGCGTGCTGCATGCGCTGGGCGTGGCCGAGGCGCTCAGCGCGCGCTCGTGCGAGGCGCAGGGTAAAGAGATCAGGCACTGGAAAACCGGCGAAACCTGGAAGCTCTTTGACCTTGGGCCGCTCTCCATCGAACGCTTCGGCTTTCCCTATTTCACCGTCTACCGGCCCGATCTGCTGGAGGTACTCACTCAGGCCGTCACCGCGCTCAAACCCGATGCCATCCACCTCGGCGCGCGCGTGGCAGGTTTCGAACAGAATCGGGAGCGTGTCACACTTCTCCTCGAGTCAGGTGAGCGGGTCAGCGGTTCCGTGCTGGTGGGCGCAGACGGCGTGCATTCGCGCGTCCGGCAGGGTCTCTTTGGTCCCGACCGCGCGCAATTCAGCGGCGTCGTTGCATGGCGCGCAGTCGTCCCCATGGCGCGGCTGCCCGCACACATGGCGCGCAGGGTGGGCTCAAACTGGGTGGGACCAGGCGGCCATATCGTTCACTATCCGCTTCGCGCGGGTCAGCTCATGAACTTCGTCGGTGCGCTCGAGCGTTCCGACTGGCAGGTAGAGTCCTGGAGCCATCGCGGCACGCAGACCGAACTTGCCCATGATTTTTCAGGCTGGCATGAAGACATTCAGCACTTCATTGGTCAGATCAACGCACCCAACAAATGGGCGCTCATGACCCGGGCGCCGCTTGAACGCTGGAGCGTGGGCCGGGTGACGTTGCTGGGCGACGCCGCCCACTCCATGCTGCCCTTCCTCGCACAGGGTGCGGTGATGGCCATTGAAGATGGCTACATGTTGGGCCGGTGTCTTGCCGACTTCCCGCCAGAAGAAGCGCTACAGCGCTTCGAACGGGCGCGGCTCGCACGCACCACTCAGGTCGTTCAGGGTGCAGCAGCAAACATGTGGCGCTTTCATAACCCCCTGCTCGCCGATCCGGATGAAGGCCGGCGCTTTATCGAGCGCGAATGGGCCGGTAATCGCATCTCAGACCGCTACGACTGGCTATTCCGTTACGACGCGACCACCGAGGAACTTTGATGAAACTGAACCCTCTCTTTGCCTTCGGCCGCCGTGGCGTGTCCGCCCTCCTTGTCTGCGCCGCCGGCCTCGCTTGCACCCAACCTGTAGCCGCCCAAACCCCAGGGGCGGACTACCCAGCACGCACCGTCCAGCTCATTGTCCCCTTCCCGCCCGGGGGCCCCACCGATATCGTTGGACGGCTGGTGGCCCAGCGGCTATCCGAGGGACTTGGCCGATCGGTGGTGGTGGAAAATCGACCTGGTGCGGGCGGCACCGTGGGATCGGCCGCCGCAGCCAAGGCGGCGCCCGACGGCTACACCCTGCTCTACGGCAGCACCAGCACGCTTGCCATCGCACCCAGCCTCTACCGCAGCCTCTCCTATGATCCGCGGGTCGCCTTCACGCCCATCAGCCTGGTCTCGCGCGGCGCCATCGTGCTCGCGATTCACAGCGCGGTCCCAGCGGCTTCGCTGAACGACTTCATCGCCGAGGCACGGCGCGCACCCGGCAAGTTCGCTTACGCGTCGGCGGGCAGCGGAACGCCCCCGCACCTGGCCGCCGAATTTTTCAAATCGGTAGCGGGTATCGATCTCCTTCATGTCCCCTACAAAGGCGGCGCCCAGGCGTTAAACGACGTGGCCTCGGGTCAGGCACAGGCCATTTTCGAGGGCCTGGTCACGCTGGCCCCTCAGCTCCGGGCGGGTCGAATCCGGGCGCTCGCCATCACCGGCGAACGACGCGACGCCGCGTTCCCGGACGTACCCACCTTCGCCCAGGCCGGACTGCCGCAATACGACGCTTACTTCTGGAGCGGGCTGGTGGCCCCGGCCGGAACGCCGCCCGACATCATCAGCCGGCTGAACGCAGTGCTCAACCAGGGGCTGGAGCGCGCCGACATCCGCGAAGCCTTCGAGCGACAGGGATTGCAGACTGCAGCAAGCAGCCCCCAGGCCTTCGGACAGTTCATCGCCTCCGAAATCGAGCGGTGGGCGCGGGTCACCAAAGCATCCGGCGCGCAGGTTGATTGAGTTCGCCTCGAACATGACCCACGCGACGCCAGCCTCGGCGCATCCGACAACGCCCGATCAGGCGGCGACGCTGGCGTTTTCGCTTGCGGCGCCGCCTGACGGATTCATCGACGATCCCTATCCCTGGTATGCAGCGCTCAGGCGCCACGCACCGGTTCATCGCCTGGCCCCCGATTCGCTCCTTCTCACGCGCTGTGCGGACCTGATGGCGGTGTATCGGCACCCGGGAGCAAGCTCGGACAAGAAGCGAGAATTCGCACCCAAATACGGCCTGGGGTCACCGCTTTTTGAGCATCACACCACCAGCCTGGTATTCAGCGACCCGCCGCTTCACACGCGGGTCAGGCGTCTCCTCACTGGCGCGCTCAATCAGCGCGCGGTCGCGCGGATTGAGTCCGGACTGATCGAACTGGTCGACGGACTGATCGCCCGACTAGCCTCACTCCCCCAGCCCGATCTGATTCGCGACTTCGCCGCCCGCATTCCAGTGGAGGTGATTGGCTCGCTTCTGGACGTACCGCGAGAAGAGCGTGAGCCGCTACAGGGCTGGTCGATCGACATCCTCTCGGCGCTTGAGCCGGTGCCCAGCGCGACCCTGCGCGAGCGCGGTAACCGCGCAGTGACCGATTTTCTGAACTATCTGCGCGATCTGGTGGCCCGACGCCGTCAGAAGCCGGGCGACCCCGACGTCGACATGCTCACCCGGCTGATTCTTGGTGAAACCGACGGCGAGCGCCTGAGCGAACTCGAGCTGCTTCACAACTGCATCTTTCTCCTCAACGCAGGCCACGAAACCACCACCAACCTGATCGGTAACGGCCTGGAGGTTCTCATGCGACATCGCGACCAGCTCGAACGACTGGTTCGCGAACCCGCCTTGATTGCGCCAGCGGTGGAAGAGCTGCTGCGCTTCGAGAGCCCGCTGCAGCTCAATAACCGGCTGGCCACCGCACCGATCGAGCTGCCTGCCGATCCGGTCACCGGACGAGGCGTCTTCACGATTGAAGCAGGCACCTTCGTCACGCTCGGCGTCGGTGCGGCCAATCGGGACCCGGAAGCATTTACCGACCCCGACCGACTCGACATCGGGCGCCGCCCCAACCCTCAGCTCGCGTTCGGCCACGGCGCGCATGCCTGCGCTGGCATGAACATCGCGCGATTGGAGGCACGCGTGGCCATCGGCAGGCTGGTCTCACGCTATCCAGATCTCGAACTCGCCGCGCCCCCTGAGCGTGATCGCCGGATCCGCTTCAGGGGATTTCGAACGCTGCCGGCCGCGTTGAACGCCTGACTAGGGGCGCGACCGCGCCGCGGCGAGCGACTTGTGGGTGAACAGATAGTGGGTGGAATCAAGCGGCTTATGGCAGGCCAGACACTCGCCCTGGCTGAACCCTGTTCGCACCATCCGGTCAGTGCCAAACACAGCGTAGTGCCAGTCGCCGTTTCGAATCATCGCGGGAATGTCGCTCCCCCATCCCTTGCCCACGGCCATCGCGGTATAGAACAGCAGGCGGTCAGCCTCGAAGAAGGTATCGGAACCCACGAGGGGCTTGCGTTCAGCATCGAGCTTGGCTGCATACACTTCGACCACCACCGCCGAGCCGTCTTCGGGCGCCCGGCCGGCAGCCACATCAGCCAGCAGTTGGGGGCTGGCGTAAAAGCGCCGCACCTGGCGGGTAGCGGGAAAATTCATGGTGAGATAGTGCGTAAAGCGCTCCCGATAATCTGCGGGAAAGCTCATTTTGCTGCCGGTCAGTGCGGCAAACGGGACCGAGCGCGCAGGCGCACCAGCGGGCGCTGCAGGTAGCGCGGCATAGTGCGTCGCAAGCGGTTTGAGATCGGCTTCACCCAACTGCTCCGCGATCGCATTCATGACGCCGCTCTTGCGGCTCCCCTCACGCAGCGCCTTCAACTGATTCTCGAGGTAACCCGCTCGCTGGCCAGCCAGATTGGGAATCGTCTCGCTGATGCTGAGGCCGTTTGCACCATGGCAAGCGGCACAGGTGGTGTTCGCGAGCGTGGCGGCGCGCTCTGCCGCGGGATCGGCCGAAGCGGGCGTGGCAATCGCCGCCGCAACGATCAAGGTAAGAAAGCCGCGAGCATGGTTTGAACGGTTCATAGAACTTTCCCCGGGTTAAGAATGGCATGCGGATCGAGCGCAGCCTTGAGCCTGCGCATGAGCGCGATTTCCTCTTCGCTTCGCGAATGGCCCAGATACGCGCGCTTGAGCAGTCCGATACCGTGTTCGGCCGATACCGAGCCCTGCCACTCGGCCACGCACCCATAGACGATACGGTCGGTATCGTCTTTACTGCGAATGCCGTCGCGAATCTGGGCACTGACGTGAAGGTTGCCGTCAGCCACATGCCCAAAGCAGACCACGCCCCCCTCCGGCCACGAGGCAAGGAGCCGAGCCTGGCATTCATCGGCGAACGCGCCAATCGTGCCGACCGGCAAACTCACGTCATAGTCGACATGGGGCGCGAACGCACGCGCGAGTTCACCGGAGGCATCGCGCGTAGACCAGAGCGCCGCCCGCTCACGACCCGATTGCGCGATCACCGCATCACTGGCGCAACCCT
The DNA here is from genome assembly GCA_018969885.1 of Betaproteobacteria bacterium. The sequence continues at coordinate 15,689 of JAGWXN010000013.1, forward strand.
GCTCAAGCGCCGCGGCAATGCTCGCTTCGAAGAGCTCGGCATCGCGCGCTTCGTCGGTTCCCATGGTCTCCAGCAACACATGGATCGAACCGTCTTCAGGCATGGGGACCGATCCCCGCTGCGCGCGCGCGAACGCATAAAAATCGGGCCACATCGCTTCATAGGCGGCAAGCGTCGGGCCCAACCGCTCACGGGCAAGACGCAGGAGCGCGAGCACCTGCTGATAGTTGGCAACCGACACCATGGCCGTACAGACACTGCGCGGTTTTGGATGAAGGCGGAGCACCAACCGGGTGATGACCCCCAGCGTGCCCTCGGTGCCGATGAAGAGCTGCTTGAGGTCGTAACCCGCATTGTTCTTCAGCATCGAGTTCATGGCCGACACCACCGTGCCATCCGCAAGCACGGCCTCCACGCCCAACACCAGCTCCCGCATCATGCCGAAACGAAGCACGCGGTTGCCGCCTGCGTTGGTTGCCGCGTTACCGCCCACCCGGCATGACCCGCGGGCGCCGATATCGAGTGCGAACATGAGCCCCGCGTCGTCGGCGGCCTGCTGGACCGCCTGTAGCGTGACGCCCGCCTGCACGGTGATCACCGAGCCATCCGGGTCGAGCGATTCAATCGCGGCGAGCCGTTCAAGCGATAACACCACCGCATGCGCCGAGGGGGTGGCGCCGCCCGTGAGCCCGGTCAGTCCGCCCTGCGGAACCACCGGAGCACGGTGCGCGTTACAGATTCGGAGCACCGTTGCCACCTCTTCGGTGCTGCGCGGCCGAGCCAGCGCAGTAGGCGGCGAATCAACGGGTGCCGACACCATCCAGTCCTTGAGGTGCCGGGCATCGATCGGCGCACGCATCAGGACGCCCGAGGCAAGCGCACGCTCGAGGTCATCGAGCAGTGCCGCAGTATTGAACGGGGGAGCGAGGCTCAAGACGGCTTCCTTGTGCGAGCGGTCAACGATGCCAGATCAGCCCGCTTTAAGTCCGGCCGATTCAACGCCGGCTGCGCAGATCAGTTCGTCTTCATCGCCCGACCCGCCGCTTGCCCCGACCGCGCCCAGCAACTGGCCGCTCGGCGACAGAATCAGCACGGCGCCGGTCTGCGGTAAAAACCGGCCGTCAGCCGACGCGGCCAGCGTCACATAAAAATTCGGATTGTCCTTCGCGCGCTGGGCGAGCACGCGGCTCGATGCGCCCATGCCCACTGCGCCCCAGGCCTTGCCGCGTGCGATCTCAAAGCGAAACATGCTGGCCCCGTCTTCCCGCGCAAATGCCTTGAGGTTACCGCCTTCATCGAGCACTGCAATGCCCATCGGCTTGAAATTCTCAGCACGGGCGCGGGCCAGTGCCCCATCAATGATCTGCCGGGCCTGAGCGAGCGTGAGCATATCCAAATCAGTTCTCCATAAAAGGCGCACTAGGCGCGAAGCGGGGTGTCGAGAGTAAGCATCGGATAGTGGGCATTGCCACCGGCAAACTCTGGAAACTGGTGAAAATCAGCACGCATCTCTCGGATGACCGGCGAGGCGAGCGCAGCGCTCAGATCGTCTGGCGAATCGAACATCAGCTTGTTCCGCTGCATGAAGTCGACCCGCATACCGGACAGCCCGCCGATCCAGTCAACGCGGGTGCAGATCTCAATCTCGCGCACGTTCGGGAACTTGCGCATGATGGGCGGGTGATGGTCGATGTAGTGGCGGTGCCAGGCGCTGAGGTCGGCTGCCTGCCCAGGGTAGTGCACAAGATAGCTGCAGCGGGTCGCGCGCGGCGGCAGCTCACGATCAAGTGGCTCGATGGGAAGCGCACGTACCAGCATGATTTGCTGCTGGACCCGCATGCCTCGAAGCGCCTCGATGTCGCCCGCTGTGCCAAGCGCCTGCAGCACGCCGGCAGGCCGAAGCGCGTCTTCCAGGGCCTCGATCCGAGGCGCATAGAGCTGGAGCGCGAGCGGCGGTCCCGGCTCATCGTTGGGAAAAGCATGACGGGTGCCAGCGGGCGTGGGCAGATGAATCAGCGCGCGTTCGAGCCCCACGACCGACGCCAGCACCTGGGCAATCTGTCGGAGCGAACCTGGCTCTAGCGTGACGGCAGCGCCACCGGGCAAACGGAAATGAGCGAAGTAACAGAACATGGGTCGGTACCTGCCTTGCTTTATACGCCAGTTCGCCGCGCACGGCGAGCAGCGGGACGGGTCGTCGGGGAATCGAATCTGCATCAGATCGGCGATCGCAACCTCGGCAACCAACGCGCTTCATAATGCACCCATGCATATTCCTGCCGGACCTGCGCCGGTCGCCGGCGTGGTCGGCGCCGGCATCCTCTCGCTTGCCGTGGCCATGGGCATCGGCCGGTTCGCGTTCACACCGCTGCTGCCCCTCATGCTTCGCGATGGCGATCTCAGCCCGATCGCGGGCGCCGAGTGGGCCATGGCGAACTATGTGGGGTATCTGGCGGGGGCGCTCACTGCGGCGCGCGTCGCAAGCCAGCCGCGGCGGGCCAGCCTGATCGGCCTTGTCGGCGTCGCCATCACCACGCTCGCCACCGGGCTCCTCAGCGGCGCTGCGCTCGCGTTCGCGGGCCCCTTGCTGCGGGCGATCGCAGGCGTCTTCAGCGCATGGGTGCTGGTCGGTGCCAGCGGCTGGTGCCTGATGGCGCTCGCGCGTGCGGGGCGCCCCGCTCTCACCGCGTGGATCTACACCGGCGTGGGCTGCGGTATCGCGCTGGCCGGACTCCTCGCCTGGCTGGGCGGCGGTCAGCCAGCGCGCGGGCTTTGGCTGGAACTAGGCCTCGTCGCGGCGTTGGGCGCGATGATGGTTGCCGCGCTCCGCGTACCCGCCCCAGACCCGGAGGCCGGCGCGGTCGATCATGCCGCTGCCCGGATTGCACCATCTGCCCAAGGCGTGGGCAGATCCGATACTGGGCTGATCGTTTGCTACGGCATCTTCGGGTATGGCTACATCGTGCTCGCCACCTTTTTGCCTGCGATGGCTCGCGACAGCATCGATGACCCCATCGTGTTCGGCCTCACCTGGCCGGTGTTCGGCCTGGCAGCGGCCGTATCGGTTGCGGCCACGGCCCGCTGGGGCACTGCGCTTGCGCGCGAACGCATCTGGGCGCTCGCGCAATCGGCCATGGCACTCGGCACCGCCTTGCCACTACTCAGCGTGGCGATCGGCGCGCTCATCGCCTCAGCGGTGCTCGTGGGCGGCACCTTCATGGTGGCCACCATGGCGGGAATGCAGCTCGCTCGGGAGCGCCATCCCGATAACCCCACACCCCTGGTCGCTCGCATGACGATTGCTTTCGCTTGCGGTCAGATCGCAGGGCCGCTCCTGATCCGGTCAATCGGTGATACCGCCTGGATGGGCGCATCCGCGCTTGTTTGGGCCAACCTGATTGCGACCCTCTTGCTCACGGGCTCGGCCGCATGGCTCTGGCGGCTGCACTTCGCAAGGAATCGGTGTCGTTCAGACACAAGCGCTTAACCGCTACACTGATCCCGTTCCAACCGGTCAGTCCTGCGTACCCAACACCGCGAAGCTTCTATCTATGCCCTGCCTTCCCCTGCTGCGAGCAGCCTTTGCAAGCCTCACGCTCCTCCTTGGGCTGCTGTCGCCAGCGACTGCCGATGACACCGAACGCTATCTCGCGGTGATCGACGCGGGCAGCAGCGGCTCGCGCATCCATCTCTACGAACGCACGGCAGCTGAGCGCGGCGTGGACGTGAAGCAGTTATTCGAGGACAAAGCAGGCGAGGCGCTGTCGGCGTTTGAGCGTACGCCCAGCGACGCAGGCCCTCGCGCGATCCAGCCGCTGCTTGAGCGCCTGCTCGCCCGGCTCGCGCCATTGAATATCGAACGCAGCACCGTGCAGGTTCACGTGCTCGCTACCGCGGGCATGCGCCGCCTCGACGCCGACCATCCTGCCGCCGCCCAGGCGATCTACCAGAGCGTGCGAAGCACACTGACCTCGGCGGGCGTCGCAGTGCGACGCATCGAGACCCTGAGCGGCCATCTCGAAGGCGTATATGCCTGGGTCGATGTCAACGATCTAAGCGGTGCGCTCGCGAGATCCCCTGCACAGGCGCTCACGGCCGTCATCGAAGTGGGCGGCGCCTCGGCGCAACTCGCTTACGCAGGTGAGGCCCCACCGGGTGCACAGGTCACCCCAATCACGCTAAACGGGCGCAGCCATCAGGTCGTAAGTTTCACCTGGCTGGGCCTGGGCCAGGATGAGGCACGACGCGCCATGATCAGCGCCGCTCGCAGCCGATCAAATGTCGACGAAGTGCCGTGCTACCCGGACAACCGCAAAGCGGCTGGCGGACTCAGTGCCTTCGACGCCGATGGAAGCCGCTACCTGGTCGCCCGGGGTCGTTTCAATTTCGAACAATGCAGCCAACTGTATGACGCCGTCATCCGCCCTTTCGGGCTCGCGGCACTGGCCACCCCGATCCGCCTGTCCAAGGTCCCAATCGTAGGGCTCGCATCGGTTTATTTTTCGCTTGCTGACTGGCAGGCCCTCGGTCAGCCGGGCACCCTGGCCAATACCCTCAGCGGCCAGTGCGAAGGCGAGGACGCTTACGGCGAAAAAGTCGTGGGCTTCATCCGGCGTGATCCGAAAAATCGCTTCGCGCAGACGGCCTGCGCCAATGGCACCTTCGTCCACGCTCTGCTCTTCGGGCCAGCCGGTCTTCGCGTTGACCCCGCGCAGGTCAGCGCCGCGGCACGTATCAACGGTCAGCCGCCAAGTTGGGCCCGAGGCTTCGCTCTGGTGGAACGCTGACCGACCGGTGTGTCGTAAAGTGTCAGCGCCCGACGCAGCCCGGAGATTTCCATGATTATCGAGCGCCCTGAAGACCTGACCGCAGCCGTCCTCTCCGAACTCGAGCGGGCCGATGACCCGCGCTGGCGAACCCTCATGCAGTCGGCCGTTCGCCACCTTCACGGGTTCGTGCGCGACACCGCTCTCACCGAGGCCGAGTTTCAGAAAATCTGCGCGGTCATCGCCCGACTGGGCCAGCTCACCGGACCGTCGCACAATGAGGTGGTGCTTGGAGCCGGCTCGCTCGGTATTTCAGCGCTGGTCTGTCTCCTCAACAACGGCGCTGGCGGCACCCAGCCCACCACCGCCAATCTGCTGGGCCCTTTCTGGCGCGAGCATTCCCCCCCCACAGCCAACGGCGCGAGCATCGTGCGAGGCCCTACCCCCGGAGAACCGATTTTTGTGACGGGTTGGGTCCGAGACAACCAGGGCCACCCGGTGGCAGGTGCTGAGGTCGACGTCTGGCACTCATCATCGGAGGGCTTCTATGAAAACCAGGACCCCGCGCAGGCCGACATGAATTTGCGCGGCCGCTTCACGACCGATGAAGCGGGCGGCTTTCACTTCCGAAGCATCAAACCCGCGGGCTATCCGATTCCGGTAAGCGGCCCGGTGGGCGACCTGCTCCGCGCCCAGGGGCGACATAACCTGCGCCCGGCGCACATCCATTTCCTGATCCACAAGCCGGGCTACAAGACCCAGTTCTCGCAGATCTACTCCAGCGACGACCCCCATCTTGATTCCGACGTACAGTTTGCCGTGACGCGTTCTTTGATCGGCCACTACCAACGCCATGTCGCCGAGCCCGCACCGGACAACGACGTGAACGGCCCCTGGTACTCACTGGAGCAGGTGTTCGTGATCGAACCCGGCGAGGCTCGCTGGCCGCGCGCGCCCATCACGGGCAAGGCCGAGGGTGAGCGCCCCCAGCTCCAGGTTTTGGAGAGAAGCTGAGACCGCCGCTACCGCGCGATGGGCCGCTGGCTAGCGAAGACCGGGTGTGCATCGCTGCGCGAGACGCTCCCCTACGCGCTGCGCTTGAAATCGACCGAGCGGGAGCAGAAGATGCGGGCTCAGGGGGTCGCTACCCCTTTGCAGTCGCCTTCGCTCAATCAGGAGCTCCGCCATGAGTCGCCGCAAACTGTTCGAAACCTCCGCCACCCTGGGTCTGGGCGCGCTTGCTGGTTGTGCCCTCCCCGGCACTGCCAACCAAACCCCGCGAACGCTGTTCGATGTCCCGGTCACAACCGTTCCCATTGCGGGGAGCGCACAGGCGTTTCCGGTTCGCCGCATTTACTGCATCGGTCGAAACTATGCCGCGCATGCACGCGAGATGGGATCCGACCCGACCCGTGAGCCCCCCTTCTTTTTTCAGAAGCCCACCGACGCGATCCAGAACGTGGCGCCGGGTACCGTGGCCGATCATCCCTACCCCCCGCTCACCAAGAACTATCACTATGAAGTGGAGTTGGTGGCGGCCCTGCACCGCGGCGGCCGGAATGTGCCGGTTGATCGGGCGCTCGATCTGGTCTTCGGTTACGCGCTGGGCCTGGACATGACGCGCCGCGATCTCCAGCGCGCCATGGGTGACGAGAAGAAGCCCTGGGAAATCGGCAAGAGCTTTGATCGATCGGCGCCGATCGGCCCCATCCACCCCGTGACCCAGACTGGCCACTTCCGGCAGGGCACGATCTGGCTGAAAGTCAACGGCAAGATCCGCCAGAACGCCAATCTCAACCAGATGATCTGGAACGTAGCCGAACAGGTGAGTCGTCTGTCTCAGGCGTTCGAGCTGTTTCCAGGCGACATCATTTATTCGGGTACCCCCGAAAACGTTGGGCCGGTCGTGCGGGGCGACGTCATCGACTGCCACATTGACGGATTACCCGACCTGAGCGTGCGTATCGTCTGATGCCAGCGAGCCTTCGCATCGCGCTGGTGGGCGTCAGCCATTGGCACGCGCCCCGCTATGCCGAGGCGCTGCGGGCGCGCGGCGCGCTCCTCTGCGGCGCTTCTGACACCGACCCCGCAGCCGGCGCGACCGCCGCGGCGCGCCTGGGCGTTGAATTCATCGCACCTACCGAGGCGATGATCGAGCGCCTGCGCCCAGACTTTGCGGTGGTGTTGCCGCGGCATGATCACGCGGCCGACGAAATCGCACGCGTCGCCGCACTGCGCGTTCCGATGCTGGTGGAAAAGCCCATGGGACGACATGCTCAAGAAGCCGAGCGGGCTGCTGCCGCCATTGAGGCCGCGGGCATCTTCGCAAGCGTCTGCCTGCCCAATCGCTACATGGCGATCTGGGCCGAGGTTCGTTCCCTCACTGCAGCAGGAGCGTTGGGCGAACTTCGACATGCGCATTTCCGCACCATCAACGGCCCAGCGTCACGCTACCGCGATTCTGGTGTGGGCTGGATGCTGGAACCGGCTGCAAGCGGCGGGGGCGCGCTACGTAATCTCGGCGTTCATGGGGCCGACGCCGTCCTGGGCCTCGCAGCAGACCAGCCGCTTCGGGTATTGAGCGCACATTGCCGTCGCTTCGACGCCCACGTTGGCATTGAAGAGTTCGCCGCAGCGAGCCTCGCCAGCGCCGACGGTTTTCATGTGTCGCTGGAAGCGGGCTACAGCTACGCCAACCTTCAGGAGGGGGGCGACTATGAGTGGCGAATTGCCACCTCAGGCGCCTACCTTCGCGAGAGCAACGGCAGGCTCTGGGTACATCGACGAGGCGGTTCGCTCGAAACGCGCGAAGTCGCCACGCCGCATCGGCTTTATCAAACCATGACGCACGCCGCGATGGACGCCTTTGAAGCGAACGCCGCCCCGCCGGTGCCGGTTCGGGCCTGTGTGGCTGCAGTGCGCCTGCAGGATCGGATCTATACCGCGGCGGGCGGCTGACCAACACTGCCCAAGGACAGGCGAGCGTCTTCGCGGCACGCGATCAGGCTGCGCAGGCGCTGCCCCGTTGCGTTCATGTTGTCGGGCGAGAGCCAGCGCTCGAACCCAGCGCGCACTTGAGGCCACTCGCCATCAACGACTGAATACCACGCGGTGTCGCGCGAGCGCCCTTTATAGATCACCGCCTGCCGGAAAATGCCTTCAAAGCTGAATCCCAGCCGAAGCGCGGTCGCACGGGACCGGGCATTAAGGCTGTCGCACTTCCACTCATAGCGCCGATAACCCAGGTCCTCGAAGACGTAGCGCATCAATAGGTATTGCGCCTCAGTCGATGCGCAGGTGCGCTGAAGCGCTGGCGAGAAATTGACATTGCCCACCTCGATCGCGCCGTGTGCAGGATCGATCCGCATCAATGACAGCGTGCCCGTGGCGGCCCCGTCTCGATCATCAATGACCGCCCAGTGCAGAGGATCCACGCTTTGCGCCATCCGAGAGAGCAGTTCAAGAAAGGCTGCTTCGGTGGCAGGTCTCGCCTGAAAAAGATAGGCCCAGTGCCGGCCATCGGGCGCGATCGAATGCGCGCTCCAAAGGGCTGAGCCGTGTCGCTCAACGTCGACCGGCTCGAGCCGGCAGAACCGCCCCTCAAGCACTCGACGTTTCGGCGGCCGAGCCCCGGCCCATCCAGGAACCGGGGGCCCGACCGGAAGACCGTGCTCGTCGGTCATCACGCGCCGCATCGGGTGCCGTTTACTGTGACAGCCCCTTATCGACCATCCATTTTTGAATCATGGCAGCGATCTGATCGGAGTTGGTGTCCATCATCAGCATGTGCGAGTTGCCGCGAATGCCGAGTTTGGGCAGATCGATACGAGTCACGTCGGTGCCCTGCTTGCGAAGCGCGTCCTCGTAGGCATTGACCGCCGGCATGATCCTCTGCCAGAGCGAATGCCGCTCGAGGTAATCACCCCACACGAACAGATGCGGTACGCCTTTGAGGGGTGACAGGTCGGTGCGCTGCGGATTGGGTGCGCCCGAGGGCTCGATTGCGATCACGCCCTTCACCATACCCGGTGCCTTGAGTGCTGCGTTGAAGGTGAAGTTGCCGCCCTGGCTGTGCACCACGATCACGCAGGGACACACCTTTTGAACATACTGGTCGTAGGCGGCCTGCGACGCCGCGTCATTGGTTGCCCAGCGCGGGATACCCTGCTTGCCGAACTGATCAAACGCCTTCACCGGGAACAGCGTGCCCTCTGGGAACACCGTGCGTCGGGCCGGATCGGTGTTGTAACCGGTGCCCTCCGGTCCGAGGCGGAATAGTTCCCACGCTTCTTTCTTGGTCCGGAAGAACGGCTCGGTCTTGAAGATTTCGGGATAGCGAGCCCAGGACGCACGACCCCGCTCCACCGCATCGCTTACATAAACGTCATGCCCCGCCTTGAGAAAGAACTGCTGCCAGCCGGGGTTGCCATCGGGCTTGGTTTCCCACGTCACGCCCGACAAGCCGCCGCCGTGCCACATCAACATCGGATAGCGGCCCTTCCGGCTCATCTCATGCAGCTTCACGTACTGCACATACATCTGCTCGACTTCGAAGTCACCGTTCGGATCAACCTTGAAGGGCGCGGCACCGGCAGTGAACACGATCTCCTTGGTCGGTAAGCCAGAGAGCGTGACCTGCCGCCCCCCGATGTGAAAGCTGCCCACTTCCTTGACCGCATAGTGATCGGCGGGATGATGGTGCGCGCATCCGCCAAGCGCGAGCGCGCCCCAGGCGGCGGCGATGCCAAGCAGTCGAGTGCTCATGCTGCTGTCTCCTTATTTTGATTGGATGAAATGACCGGCAGACCGCCCGGCCTGCGCGGGTTAAGCGCGCGAAACGATAAACGCCTGAGTCAGTGCGCGTCTTCGTCAATGCACGCCCCCTCGCGTGGGGCACAATACCATGCTCACCCGACACGGAGATCGCCAGATGGCCCGGAAAGTCATGCTGCAGCACCCACCGACTGGCCTGATTCGCAGCGGCTACTACGGCTTCAGTTGGACCTACCTTTTCTTCGGTTGGTGGGTGCCGCTTTTTCGTGGCGAACTGGGTGTGGCAGCGCTCCATCTCCTGTTCACCCTGTTCAGTTTCGGGCTCTGGCAGCTGATCGTGGCGTTCCTCTACAACCGCCAGTTCATGATTCGACTGCTCGAAAAAGGCTATGTACTCGCCGACCGCGAAGACGTCATGGCGAGCGCCCGCGTCGCGCTGGGCATCGGCACACCTGCCGGCTGATCACCACCGGATTTGTTACCCTTCGGCTCGCCCAACCCACTTGCAAGCCGTCGGAGCGGACCGTATGAGCGCCATGGTTGTTTTCGCCACCACCGTTTTTCTGTCGGCATTTCTGCTGTTCCAGATTCAGCCTATCGTCGCGAAGATGATCCTGCCGTGGTTTGGCGGCTCGTCATCGGTCTGGAGCACCTGCATCGTTTTTTTCCAGAGCGTGCTGCTGCTGGGCTACGGCTATGTGCACTGGCTTCATGAAAAAGTCTCGCGGTCACGTCAGCCCCTGGTTCACGCCGCTCTGCTGGTGGTCTCCCTCGTCACGTTGCCGGTTGCCGCCGACGCGTCCTGGAAGGGCATGACGCTCGACTATCCGTCGCTCGCAGTCCTGGCAGTGCTCGCGGTGGCGTGTGGCGCACCCTACCTGCTGCTCTCCACCACCGGGCCGCTGATGCAAGCGTGGTACGCACGGGTCGGCATCGCCAGTGGCGATGGCTCGCGCGCCTATCGCCTCTATGCGCTCTCCAATCTCGCCTCCATGCTGGCGCTTCTCACCTACCCGGTGCTGATCGAACCCGCGTTGGCACTCGAGGCGCAAGCCACCAGCTGGTCACTCGCCTATGTGGTGTTTGTCGCCGCGGCGCTCGGCACGGCATGGCTCACCTGGCGGGCAGGCGACGGCGCGGTCCCATCCGCAGCGAGTGCGCAAGCCGCAGTCACTGACGACGCTCCTCGGCCCGGTGCGGGCGAACTTCTGATCTGGGTCGGTCTGTCGGCCACTGCATCGATTCTGCTGCTGTCAATGACCCGCCACCTGACGCAAGACATTGCGCCAGTGCCGTTTCTGTGGGTGCTCCCCTTGAGCATCTACCTCCTGAGTTTCATCCTCTGTTTTGATGCGCCACGCTATTACGTGCGCAAGCTCTTTCTGCCGCTGCTTCCGGTGGCTTTCATCGCGCTTGATCGCGTCCATGATGTCTACACCTGGGTGCCGGTGTTAATCGGCGTCACTTGCGTGTCGCTCTTCGTGTTCTGCATGGTGTGTCACGGCGAGCTGGTTCGTCGCAAGCCCCCCGTGCGGCATCTCACGCTGTTCTACCTGATGCTCTCGATCGGCGGCGCGCTGGGCGGCACATTGGTCGGTCTGGTTGCGCCCACCATCTTCAACGCCTACTACGAACTCCCGATCGGGCTGTTCCTCTGCGCAGCGCTCACGCTCTCGGTGTTGTGGCGCGAGCTGTCGAAAGTGTGGCGCGTCGCCCTCCTGATTCTGGTTGCGCTCTATGGGCTGCGGCTCACCACCCTCTCAATCGCCTATGTCGAAGGCTTCCGCGCGGTGGTGCGCAACTTCTATAGCCAGACCCGGGTGGAAGACGTGAAGGACGAACACTTCGGCATGCGGCGCGTGATGCTGCATGGCCGAATCAATCACGGCGAGCAGTACCTCGACGAAAAACTGCGGCGCGTCCCCACTGCCTATTTCTGCGAGCGCTCCGGCATCGGTCGGGTGTTTCGGAGCCTCCCTCAGGATCGGCCCCGCAAACTGGGCGTGCTCGGGCTTGGCACCGGAACGCTCGCGGTCTATGGTCGTCCAGGCGACGAGATGCGCATCTATGAAATCAATGAACAGGTGCTCGATCTCGCCAAGAGCGAGTTCACTTTTCTGTCGGATTCGCCAGCCAAGATCGCTTCGATTCTGGGCGATGGCCGCCTGATGCTCGAGCGTGAGCCCGATCAACAGTTTGATGTGCTCGCGATGGATGCTTTCTCTGGCGATTCGGTGCCCACGCATCTGGCCACAATCGAGGCCATCAAGGTGTACCTGCGGCACATGCGCCCCGATGGGTATCTGATCTTCAACATTACCAATCACTACCTGGACTTGCGCCCAGTGATGGCTGCGGCCGCAGCAGAGCTTGGGAAAGTGGCACTCGCCTACCAGGTCACCAAGGTGACCGATGATGAACTCTGTCGCCCGTCACACTTTGCGATCCTGGTGGATCCGAGCCGGCTGGAGAGCCTCCCCGAGCTGCTCCGCGACTTCACTCGGCTTGAGCCGCGCCCAGGGTTTAAGGCCTGGACCGACAATTTCTCGAATCTGCTCAGCATTCTGAAAAAACTGTAAGGCCGCCGCAGCCTGGCACTGCGCATCCGCTAGCGCCAGAACGTCACGCTCAGTTCCGCGCTCCGGTTGGCGGGTTCATACACCGTGTCGGTACCGGCTGACACGAAGTTCGAGCGTTCGACCGAACGCAGTTGCACACGCACGCTCGCTCGGGTTTCGCCCCACTGCCAGGGTTGCTCAAGCGACAGCATCATGCCCCGTCGCTGAGTGTTGGTGACATTCTGATACTGCGCGCCCGCCTGTGCCAACATCGACCGCTGCCAGCCCGTGAGAAGAAGCGCCGCGCGCAACTGCATGGCGTTTGACTGCTCCGCATCGGCGATTTCCCAGGAACCGCCGAGCCAGAGCGACAGATTGAAGCGCTCATACCCTACCTTGCCCGCGGTGGAGCGCCCGCGCAGGTCAGTCCATTCGGTGGTGAGCCCGAACTCGGGACGCGGGATCCAGGCCGCAGCCGGTCGACCGTCCGCGTGCAAGAAGAACGCTGAACCAATACGAAGCAGGCCGTTGATGTCCCCGCTGACCGGACTCGAATAGTCGGCCCGACCGACTGAGACTTCGCTCGCAAGCACCAAGGACCGCTCTGCAGCCTGAAACGGTCGATCGGCCCGCAGCCCGAGGGCGGGCCCGGCGATCTGCATCACCGACTCGGCGTAGCGGTATCCGCTCACGAAAACGCCCCAGCGTGAAACGCCAAATGGTGCGTCAGAGGAGGACTCTGTGCCCCCTGTCGCCTGCCCGGTTGATACCTCACCGGGCGAGTTCGCCGCGCGATCATCAGCCCACGCACCACCTGCGCAGCCTAGAGCCAGAATAAGGGCCATTTGGCGACGAAATCGAGCACGGGTAAGCGGCAAAGCACGCATGTTTGACTTTCGGGGGATGGAACTCGGGGACATTAGATCTTAAGCACAGCAACGCGATCCCGACTTGATTCAGCCGAATAATCACGCTGATGCAGGGCCGTCGATGATAATCTCGTGCAACGGCTCGGGTACATCAAACACTCGGCACTCCGTTCAAACCTCTTTGCATGGCGTAAGTCCCGTATGACCGTCACCATGGCATCAGGCGATCGATTCCTCGCGAAACCACCC
>JAGWXN010000239.1 GCA_018969885.1 Betaproteobacteria bacterium
GCAGTACGCCAGATACGCGAGCGTCCCCTCCGGGCGGGTGAAGTCGATCAGGTGCGTGGCGCGGGAAAGCGCTTCATCGGGATTGCTGGTGACGCGTATCCCCGATTGCCTGCCGAGGAAGTCGGCCGCGTCGCGCCCGAGTGCGGGGCTACCCTCGACATCCAGCGCACCGGCCAGTTCGGCATCGTCAGCCGCCAGCACTGCTTCGATCAGCATGCGACCCATCCGGCCGCCTGCGCCCGCAACGGCAATTTTCATCGTCATTGGAAATCTCCGGTATCAGGTAAAGCGCGCGGGGTGTCAGCGCCGGGGCTGGGTCCTCAGACCCGGCAGCGCCGGGTCGGCAGGGTCTTCGCGCGGGGGCAGGGTATCGGACTCAATGCGTGTGACCCGGCCGCTGCCGAACCGCACCGTGACCTTGCGCTGCTCGAACGACCCGTTTGGATGCTTGAAGCGAAAGACGTAGTCCCAGCGATCGTTATGAAACACATGACCGAGTAGCGGCGACCCCAGAGCGTCACGGACCTGTTCCGGCGACATGCCCACCCGAACCCGCTCCAGCATGGCCTGGGTGACGTAGTTACCCTGCGGCAGATCGATCCGGTAAGGCTCGAAAAGCCCGGTGCGTGAGGGGTCATTGGAGGTGCAGCCCGCGAGGCCGCTCAGCGCCAGGCACACCATGATGGCCGCCGCCAATGACGGTGGCGTGTTCGGACGATGAATGTGGCGCATGTCGGGGGGCTGAGTGTCAGAGTCGAATGGGATGGGTCGAGTGGGCAGAGTCGGGAGGCAGGCGGGGGCTTGGGCCGAGAGGATAGCCCTTTATGATACAAAGAGTCAGGGTTTTTGCCCGTTCAATCGCCAACTCTCCATGAAGCAAGCCCCCGAACTGCGCAGCACCGGTCTCAAGGCCACTGCGCCCCGCATGAAGATTCTGGAAATCTTCCAGCAGGGCAGGCACCGGCACATGAGCGCTGAGGATGTCTTTCGCGAGCTTCTGGAACTCAAGCAGGACATCGGGCTGGCCACCGTGTATCGCGTGCTCACCCAGTTCGAGCAGGCGGGCATCCTCAAGCGCAGCAATTTCGAGTCGGGTCGCGCGCTCTTCGAGCTCAACCAGGGCGAGCACCACGACCACCTGGTGTGCCTGCAGTGCGGTCGCGTCGAAGAGTTCATCGATACCGATATCGAGAAACGTCAAATGGAAATCGCGCGGGCACGCGGATTCCAGCTTCAGGACCACGCGCTCGCCCTGTACGGGCATTGCACCAAACCCGATTGCAGGCACCGCCCTGTGGCGGGCTGAATTGGCGGGCTGAATTGGCGGGCTAAACAACCCGGCTGCAAGCGGCCCGTGCGCGCCCAACCCGGCACGGAGTTTGCAAAGGTGTGCCTATGACCGCAGCCTCCACCCTCGCTCCAATGCCTCCGCCGGCAGGCATTCACGATGAAATGCTCGACCCATCGGGTGGCATCCGTGAGCACTACCAAAGCTATGCCGGCTGGCTGGCCGGCTGCACGCCCGACTGGATGGCAGGTAAGCGCGCCGAAGCTGACTTGCTGTTTCGGCGCACCGGCATCACTTTTTCTGTCTATGGTGATGACAGCGGGACCGAGCGCCTGATTCCGTCTGACGTGGTGCCGCGCATCATTCCTGCGGAAGAGTGGCGCTTTCTCGAGCGCGGACTGGTCCAGCGCGTCACCGCCATCAACCGCTTTCTGGCCGACATCTATCACGGCCAGGAGATCTTGCGCGCCGGGGTGATTCCCTCGGAGCAGATTCTGGTGAATGACCAGTATCAGGTCGCGATGATCGGGGTGAAGGTGCCGCACGATACCTATGCGCACATCGTGGGTGTTGACATCGTCCGGCATTCGGACGGCCGCTATTACGTGCTCGAGGACAACCTGCGGGTGCCCTCGGGGGTGTCGTACATGCTGTCGAACCGCAAGATGATGATGCGGTTGTTTCCGGAGCTGTTCCGAAGGCAGGCGGTGGAGCCGGTTGAGCACTACCCGTCGCTGCTTCTGGGCACGCTTCGCGCGGCAGCGTTGGTCGACGATCCGGTGGTGGTGCTGCTCACGCCAGGCCGCTTTAATAGCGCCTACTTCGAGCACAGTTTTCTGGCCCAGCAGATGGGTATCGAACTGGTCGAAGGCCAGGATCTATTTGTCAAAGACGGGTTCGTTTATATGCGAACCACCTCCGGCCCGCAGCGGGTCGATGTCATCTATCGGCGTATCGATGACAGCTTCCTCGATCCGCTCGCCTTTCGTCCTGATTCCATGTTGGGTGTGCCTGGGCTCTTCTCGGCATATCGGCTGGGTCATGTGGTGATCGCCAACGCAATCGGTACCGGGGTGGCTGACGACAAATCCATCTACCCATTTGTCCCCGAGATGATCCGTTTCTATCTCGGAGAAGAGCCGCTGCTCGCCAACGTTCCCACCTGGCAGTGCCGCAAGCCCGACGAACTCGCTCATGTTCTTGCGCATCTGCCCGAGCTGGTGGTGAAGGAGGTTCATGGCGCAGGCGGCTACGGCATGCTGGTTGGCCCGACCAGCAGCCGTGCGGAGATTGAGACCTTTCGTGAGGTGCTGAAGGCCAACCCCGCCAACTACATTGCGCAGCCCACGCTCGCGCTCTCCTCGTGTCCGACGTTTGTCGAGGAGGGCGTTGCGCCGCGCCACATCGATCTTCGCCCTTTCGTGTTGGTGGGGCGCGAGGTGAGGATGGTGCCAGGGGGACTCACGCGAGTGGCGCTACGGCGCGGCTCGCTGGTGGTGAATTCTTCGCAGGGCGGCGGCACCAAGGACACCTGGGTGCTGGCGCAGGCAGCGTCCGAGGATGGCGTCTGATGCTCTCGCGTGTGGCCGCTAATCTTTACTGGATGTCGCGCTACCTCGAGCGGGCCGAAAGCATGGCGCGCATTCTGGATGTGGGCCAGTCGCTCGCGCTCCTCGCAGGCCGGTCGGGCGATCCGCGCTCGGCGATTGAGCCGCTGGTGATCACCGATACGCTCGCCGAGTTTCGTGCGGGGGGCGGTTCGCCCTCGCCCGATGAGGTGGCGCGGTTTCTGGCCTGGGACACCACGAACCCTTCCAGTATCGTCAACTGTCTTCAGACGGCCCGCGAAAATGCCCGATCTGTGCGGGGCTCCATCACGTCCGAGATGTGGGAGAACATCAACGACACCTGGCTACAGTTGCAGCGCTATCGTGCGGCCGGCAGTCCGGTTGATTCCTCGTTCTTTGACTGGGTCAAAGAACGCAGTCACATGTTCAGGGGGATCACCAGTGCAACGTTGCGGCAGGACCAGCCCTATCTGTTTATTCGGCTGGGCACCTTCATCGAACGGGGCGACAACACCGCGCGCATTCTTTCGGTGAAGCAGGCACCGGGCTCTGCGGGCCCTGAGGAAGAGGGCCTGTCAGGCTACTACAGCCTCAGCGCGGTACTTCGCTCGGTGAGCGCGTTTGAGGCCTACCGTGACACCTATCGCGACACGATCGATGCGCGGCGGGTGGCGGAACTCCTGATTTTTGATGCGCGGTTGCCGCGGTCACTGCGTTTTTGCGTTGAGCAGGTGGACCGGATCCTTCAGGACCTTCCCGAGCAGCCAGGCCGGTTGCCGCGCCGGCTGGCAGCGATTCTTCGCTCCCGCCTTGCCTACGGCGTGCTCGACGAGGTCTATGCCTATGGTCTTCACGGTTTTCTGGAGCGGTTTTTGCGCGAAAACGTCCGCCTGGGGGACGCGCTGAACATGGCCTACCTCGAGTTGAAGTAGTCTTCCGGAGCCATGCGGATCGAAGTTGACCATACGACGCTGTATCAGTATTCGGGCAAGGTCGCCCGAAGCACGCAGATACTGAGACTCCAGCCGGTCTCCGGGCGGGGTCAGCGCGTGCTCGACTGGCGGGTGGAACTCCCCGCTCGCGCGGTGAGCTTTATCGACTCGTTCGGAAATTTCACCCACGTGCTCACGCTCGATACCGAGTACGACTCGCTGCGAATCCGTGCTCAGGGTCGGGTTGAGGTGGACGCCCATCCCGCTTCTGACCCGATCGAACGGATCAACCCACTCGTGTTCCTCCGTCCCACGACGCTTACGTCGCCCGATGCTGCGCTCACTGAATTCGCTCGCGCTGAGCAGGCTGCGATCGCACGCGATTCTGGCGCTGGGCTCACCAGACTGATGCTTGCCATTGCCGAGCGCATGCCTTATCGGCCGGGCAGCACGTCGGTGAGTCACACCGCGGCCGAGTCGTTTGCGCTCGGTGCCGGCGTCTGCCAGGACCACACGCATGTCTTTATCGCGTGTTGCCGTGTGTTGGGCGTTCCCGCACGCTATGTGAGCGGATATGTCGACCCGGTGGGCGATCAGCCGGCGACCAGTCATGCCTGGGCTGAAGCGTGGGTGGGTGGGCGCTGGATGAGTTTTGATGTCAGCAATCGGCGCGCTGACGAGGCGGGATATCTGCGACTCGCGGCCGGGCGCGACTATCTCGATGCCTGCCCGGTACGCGGGGTTCGCGCGGGTGGGGGCGAAGAGCGGCTGACCGTACACGTCACTGTGAAGGTACTCAACTCATGACCTATTGCGTTGCGATGTCTCTCGACGAGGGATTGCTGTTTGCATCCGACTCCCGCACCAATGCCGGACTCGATCACGTCTCCACGTTCAGCAAGATGAGCATTTTCGAGCGGCCAGGCGATCGTGTGATCGTGCTGCTCAATTCAGGCAATCTGGCCACCACGCAGAGCGTGGTGAGTCGCCTTGGAAAGATGCATGCGCAGGCGCAGCCAAGCGGCGGGTTGATGGGTGTGGATTCCATGTTCGATGCAGCCCGGCTGGTGGGTGAGGAACTGCGCTCGGTGATCCGCATGCAGTCTGGCGGCGGGCCCGATCAGAGCAGCGTCGATTTCAGCGCCATGTTTCTGGTGGGCGGTCAGATTGCAGGTGAAATGCCGCGGCTCTTTCTCGTGTATCCGCAGGGCAATTGCATTGAAACCAGCGCCGATACGCCGTTCTTTCAGATTGGAGAAAGCAAGTACGGCAAACCCATCATCGACCGCGTGGTGGGCACGAACACCGCACTTGATGAGGCGCTCAAGTGCGCGCTGGTCTCATTTGATTCCACCA
>JAGWXN010000240.1 GCA_018969885.1 Betaproteobacteria bacterium
CTGATGCGCGACTTTGGCGCCACCGTGCTGGTGGGCTTCGGTGATTTTTTGCGCAGACTCGCCGAAGTGGCACGCGAGAACGGCATCGAACCCGGACGCGACATCCGGCTTCGCATGATCACCGGGCATTTGGGCCCCGAGGGCCGCGACCCGATCAGTTCGGTCTGGGGGGGCTGCCCGGTCTATGACTGGTATGGGGTCGGTGATACGGGTCTGATCGCGGGCGAAGGTCCCGACATGGACGGCATGTATGTCATGGAAGATGCGCAGTACCTGGAGCTGATCGACAGCGACAGCGGCGCACCGGTCGCCCCTGGCGAGCGTGGCGACATGGTCTGCACCTGCCTCTATAAAGATGACATCTTTCCCATCATCCGATTCAACACCCATGACGTCACCGAGGAGCTGAGCGGCACCTCATCCATCGGCCTGCCGTTTCGCCGCATCCTGGGCTTTCGTGGCCGCAGCGACAACATGGTGAAGCTGCGCGGCATCAACGTCTATCCCACCGCAATCGGCGCGTTGCTGACCGCCGAGCGCACCGACTACGCGGGCGAGTTTCTCTGCGAGGTCTCGCGCGAGGGTAATCGCGATGAGATGACGGTATTCGCAGAAGTAAAGGGCCCGATCAACGACACCCTGCGCGCCGACTATGAAGCGCTTCTTCGGGCACGGCTGGGCGTCGAGATGAAAGTCCAGCTCTGCGCGCCGAGCTCGCTCGCCGAGCGCACCGGCGTTGAGTCACGACAAAAGCCGGTCCGTCTGTTCGATCTGCGTAAAAACTGATCGGGGGGTTACCGCATGGATGCTCTCGAATCCCTCTCGGTCGCTGCGCTCGGCCGCGCCTATCGCGCGGGCACGCTCGATCCGGTCGTCGTCACCGAAGCACTGCTCGCACAGGTTGATCGCCGCAACCCGGCGCTCCACGCATTCATTACCGTATCCCATGCCCGTGCGCGCGCCGATGCTCAGGCCAGCCGCGAGCGCTTTCAGGACGGGCGTCCGCTTGGGCCCCTGGACGGCATTCCGATTGCCATCAAGGACAACGTCGATGTGGCGGGTCTTGCCTGCACAGCCGGTAGTGCTGCGCTTCGCCATCGCATCCCCGCACACGATGCGCCCGCCGCAGCGCGTCTGCGGGCCGCCGGTTCAGTGCTCCTGGGCAAGCTCAACATGCACGAAGGCGCGCTGGGCGCTACCACCGATAACGAAGCATTTGGTCGCTGCATCAATCCCCTCCATGCCGGCCACACCCCGGGTGGTTCGAGCGGCGGATCCGGCGCGGCGGTGGCCGCTGGGCTCTGCAGTGCCGCAGTCGGTAGCGACACCATGGGGTCGATCCGGATCCCGGCCGCGTATTGCGGTGTGTTCGGCTACAAGCCCGGCAACGATACCGTCCCCGCTGCGGGCATCGTGCCGCTCTGTCACACCCTCGACGTCGCGGGCCCGCTCGCCACCACTGCAGCCGACTGCGCGGTGATGGCAGCTGTCATGATGGGGCTCGATGATGTCGCAGCGTCTGCGCCCGCAACTGACTGGAAGGGTGTTGCGATTGGCGTACCTTTGCAGCTTGATCAGGTCACACTCGCGCCTGAAGTCGCAGAGGGCTTCCGCCGCTTTCTGGCCGAGATGAAACGGCGAGGCGCCCGCGTCGTCCCCATTGATCTCGCGCACTGGGATCCCACCCGCGCACGACGCGCCGGCCTCCTGGCCAGTGAAGCCGACGCGCTCGCCTGGTGGCGGGCCGAAATCGGCCATGACCTGCCCGGTGTATCCGACACATTTGGCGCCATGCTGCGCTATCCCGAGCGCGCGGGTCACGACAAGATTGATGCCGCGAGGCAGGTGCTTCATGAACTGCGCGGTCAGGCGGCGGCTGCTTTCCAGGGCGTCGATCTCATCGCACTGCCCACCGCGCCGCAGGCAAGTTTTGCGCACGACACGCCAGCGCCCAGCAACCAGGCCGACCTCACCGCGCTTGCCAATTTCTATGCCTGCGGGGCGTGGGCCATTCCCATCGCGGCCCATCACCGGGCCGTATCGGTACAGCTGATGGCAGCCCCAGGTCGCGATCGCTGGCTGCTATCGTTGGCGCCCGCCCTGGATGCGCTCGCACCGCGCTCGCACGATTTCGCTCACGCACTCGATCTCAGCAACTGAGGCGTGACAGGGCCGTCAGACCGCTTGGTGTTCCAGAATTTACGGAGATGATCACAATGAGTTCCAGCCCGCCCACCACCACGCCGTCGGCTTCGACTCGCGCCGTGATCGACCCCGCGCAGTGGTTCAGTACGCTCGCCGAAGCCACTGCGGCTGCTGCCAGCGCCCCGGATCCCGAGGCCATGGTCCGCGCTCTGATCGCGCCCACGCTTGCGATCGCAGGCGATCGCGAGGCGTGGACGCGACCCGGCAGCCTGAAGGCGGGCGAAAAGCAGTTCTATGTCGGCGGCTGCTTTGTCGTCACCCCCGATGAGGCCTGGCACATGCTGGTGGGCAACGTAGGCTTTCCGCCCGAGCAGCGGCGCCTGATGATCCCGATCGACGGCGGTCACCCCGCTCATGTTCGCGACACGCGCGCTCCGCTGCTGCTTGCCAACACGGATGAACACGGGGATTTCAAACAGTATCTGAAGACCTCGCGCATGGGCTCATCCATCTACGCGCCCATGTTGTGCGGCGGGCGCTTCATCGGTCAGCTGATCATGGCCTCGCAGGCACGCAACACTTTCTCGCAGCAGGACCTCGACATGCTGCGGGTGCTCGCCACGCAGGCCGCCTCGCTCTGGGTAGCGATGAACGGTCCCGAATGGCTGGGGCGCAACTACCCCCCGGCCGACGCGTTCAAAGTCACCCAGGAGGGCGTTGACGCTCGATAATCGGGCAAGCGGACTCACCCGTCCGGCACGCGGGCGCCCTCCGGGCGCCACGCATCATTCAACCGGATTCAGCTTTGCGAAATGCCGCGCGATCGCGAGACGGCTGGTCACCCACACGTCGCCGCGGCTCTTCACATGCTGCATGAATCGCTCAAGCGCACCGATGCGTCCCGGGCGACCGATGATCCGCAGATGAAGACCCAGATTCATGATGCCGGGGCGATCACGTCCCTCGCTGTAGAGCTGCTCAAAAGTATCCACCGCATAGTCAAGCCAAAGCTGCGGCGTGTAGCCGGGCGCGAGCCAGAACTTCATGTCGTTGGTGTCGAGCGCATAAGGCACGATCACGATGCCACGGCGCTTGCCGTCTGAGGTCTCGACAAACTCCCAGCGCGGGCGATCGTCCGAGTAATCGTCCATGTGGTATTCATAGCCCGCCTCGACCAGCAGACGCCGCGTATTGTCGGTGAGCAGATAGCGGGACAGCCAACCATAGGGCCTGCGCCCGGTCGTGCGCTCGATGCTGTCGGTGGCGGCGCGAATGAATTCGCGCTCCCGGTCTTCCTTGTACGAAAACTGATGCACCCAGCGGTGACCGTGGCTGCATACCTCATGACCCGCGGCGGCCACCGCACGAGCGAGCTCGGGTGCCTTCTCCAGCGCCACGGCGGCTGCGGTGAACGTGCATTCGAATCCGAACCGATCGAGGAGCTTCATGACACGAGGCGCACCGGCCCGAATGCCATAGAGATAATTGCTTTCGTTACCGTAGTTGCGAATCGGGATCTTGAGCGCAACGCCTAGTTCATCCACCGGTTCGGGCGCCTTGTCGCCGGAGGCAATGCTCTGCTCCGAGCCCTCCTCAACATTGACGACAAACGACATCGCCAGACGCTCGTCGCGCGGCAGTGTGAAACGATCACTCATCGATAGCCTCCTCAGGCAGCGGCATGCTTGAACGCCCGGCACCTTAGGGGGGAGGCGCCCACGCGTCAAGCGCTGCTGGCGCGCCCGCCGTCTCACGCTCCGTCGGCAGAGCGCGCCTTCGGCAGACCGCCCGGCGCGGCGAGTCTGCCCTAACGCCAGCGAGTGAACCGGACCGCAATCGCGCAACCGGCCGCGTAGACGCACATGCCGCAGGCCACCAGCGCGAAATAGGTCCAGAGCGGCGCCTGCGCGCGATGGAGGAGCCAGCCCACGCCCAGCACCATCAGAAGGCGGACCGTGGCGGCGATGACGGGCCCCGCGATCCGCCCCGAGCCCTGCGCAGCGAAATAGAGCGTGAGGCCAAACCCGAACAGCCCGAACACGGGCCCCACCCAGCGCAGCTGGGTGGCCGCAGCGGTCAGCACCTGCGGGTCATCGCTAAAGAGATCGGTCCAGACCCAGGGAAACGCCGCCACCAGCAGCCCGATCACGCTCAGGTTCACCAGCGAGACGCTGGCCGCGGTCCAGGCCACCCGTCGCGCCCGCTCGATGAGCCCCGCCCCGATCGCCATGCCCACCATGGGAACCGCCGCCACACCGATGCCAAATGAGATCGGAATCAGCAGAAACTCAAGCCGCTGCCCAATCCCGTAGCCCGCCAGCACCTCCGTGCCAAACGGCGCGATCAGCGCGGTGCAGATCAGCATGGTGACAATCGCCTGAGTGGGCGACAGGCAAGCGACCGCGCCCACTTTGAGGATATCGGCAAAGAGCGGCCACCGAAGCGGCGTATCCGAGAACCGCAGGCGCAGCCGCTCACGGCCCGAGCTGAGCCGTTTCACCAGCCAGAGCGCGCCCAGGCCATAGCCGGCAAGCGTTCCGCATGCCACACCTCCCAGCCCCAGTAACGGAAACGGCCCCAGCCCCAGTCCGAGTACCGCCCCCACCGCAATCTGCACCAGGGACGTGACCACCACCAGCCGGGCCGGCAGCACCATGTTGCCCGTGCCCCGCACCACCGACAACTGGGCGTTCATGAGCCACACCAGCGGCGCGCCCGCAAACAGCACCCAGCCGTAATGGATCGCTTCCGAGAGCACCTCCTCGCGACCGCCCAGGAGCGCATAGAGCATGGGTCCCAGGCTAAGCATCAGCAGCATGTGCAGCACCCCACTCACCAGCCCGATCACGCAGGCATGAAGCGCAAGCGCCTCGGCGCGAGCGAGATCATTGGCACCCAGCGCGCGAGAGATGGCTGACGACACGCCGCCCCCCATGGCCCCGGAAGACAGCATCTGAACCAGCATGCCGAA
>JAGWXN010000241.1 GCA_018969885.1 Betaproteobacteria bacterium
CCCTGCTCCGAGGCCTCGGTTAAGCGAATGTTCGCAGGGCGAAACTTTGACCTTCGCCGCCTCGATCGACTTTTGGAGCTGCTCGACGATGACCTGTCAGACCTGGTCCGGGACGCTGGCATGTCACGCGCCGAACTGCAGTCGCTCACCCATGAACAAGAGGCCGCGATCGTGGCTGATCCGGTACTGTTTACGGTCGCGGTTTGCGCGCTCCACCAGCTCGAACTGGAACAAATCACCAGCATTTACCGCATCGGTCCGCCAGCGGCGGTTCGCGCATTGCTGCAACTTGACCGGATGGGCTTTCTTACCCTCCACCCGAACAATCACTACCGGCTACGCCTCTGCAGAACCTTCCGGTGGCTGAGAGACGGCCCGATCGTCCGACATTTCCGAGCCCACGCCGACGACTTTCTCGACCACCGGTTCGACGGCCCGGGCGAATGCATTGGCGTGATCAATGTTCGGCTGAGTAACGAGCGCAGGCTTGCGCTCATGCGGCGGGTGGAAGAACTCGCGCGCGAGTATTCGGAGTCGCACGAGGTCGACTCAGCGCTACCGTTGGTAAGAAGGCACCCCATGAGTCTTCTCGTGGCGGTGCGCACCTGGGAACCTGGATTCATGCGCAGTTTGCGTCGGCTGGACAACCAGGCGCTTGCCGCCTGGCTTCGCAGAGACGAACTCAAGCCCAGCGCGCAGGCAGGCCGCCCTCGCGGAACGTCGCCCCAACGCTCGGGGCGACCCACCCGCGAAAACTCAGCGCTTGTGAGAGAGCTTGCCGGGGAGGCTCGCGTAGAACGCTGACAGGTTGTCGATGTCGGCCCGCGACAGTGCCTTGGCCTGCGCCGACATGATCGCGTTCTTGCGCTGATCGCTCTTGTAGTCCAGCAGTGCGCGCACCAGATAATCGGCGTGCTGCCCGGCCAGCTTGGGATACGCGGGATCAATCGGCGTATTGCCGTCTTTACCGTGGCAGGCGGCGCAGACCTGATCGGCCTTTTCACGCCCCTTTGCAATATCACCGGCCGCTGCCGAACCCACTCCAATGACAGCCAGCGAGGCGGCGACCAGCCATTTACCTGGCATCAATCGCATGATGTTTCTCCTGATTCGAGGGCGAAAAGCACGGGCAGCAGGGCGCGCCCGCGACCTTCACCGGGAAGCGTAGTAAGCGGCCAGATCGGCGATGTCCTGATCGGAGAGGCTTCCGGCGATCCCTCGCATGGTGGGATGGCTACGATCGCCCTTCCGATACTGCTCCAGCGCCGCAGCCAGATAGGCCGCAGACTGACCCGAGATCATCGGGACGCTGTAAACAATGGGAAACGAGGCCTTGTAGCCTGGTATCGCGTGGCAACCGATGCACATTGAGACCTTGGTGGCCCCCGCGGCGGCATCACCTTTCGGCGCCGAGCCTTGCGCGTAGCCCGCTAGTGGCAGCGCCAGCAGCGCAGCCGAAATCAGTGCGTGTTTGATCATGATCCCTGACGGTATTTTAAGTTCGTCCGGCCCGCCCTGACAGGCTGCCGGCGCCTCCGGTTTCTGCGGCCCGCGCATTCTAGCCGAGCGCTGTGGCCGAGCCAAGTTCCAACTCACGCCGGGCGGGCGCTTATACTGCCACTTTTGATCCTTTACGGACTGCCCCCATGCGCTTTCAAGGCACCGATAGCTACGTCGCCACCGAGGACCTGAAACTCGCGGTCAACGCCGCCATCACGCTGCAGCGCCCGCTCCTGATCAAGGGCGAGCCCGGAACCGGTAAGACGATGCTGGCGGAAGAAGTCGCCCGCGGGCTGAACATGCCGCTGTTGCAGTGGCATATCAAGTCAACCACCAAAGCACAGCAAGGCCTCTACGAATACGACGCGGTTTCGCGCCTGCGCGACTCGCAGCTGGGCGATGAGCGCGTCAAGGACATTCACAACTACATTGTGCGTGGCGTGCTCTGGCAGGCGTTTGAATACGATCAGCCGGTGGTGCTGCTCATCGACGAGATCGACAAAGCCGACATCGAGTTCCCCAACGATCTGCTGCGGGAGATCGACCGGATGGAGTTCTATGTCTATGAAACCCGCCAGCTGATCCGCGCCCGGCACCGCCCGGTGGTGGTCATTACCTCCAACAACGAGAAGGAGTTGCCCGACGCCTTTCTGCGGCGCTGCTTCTTTCACTACATCAAGTTCCCCGACCGCGACACGATGCAACAAATCGTTGACGTACACTATCCCGACATCAAGAAAACGCTGCTGTCACAGGCACTGGAGGCGTTTTTTCAGATCCGCGACCTGCCGGGTCTGAAGAAGAAGCCCTCCACCTCCGAGCTCCTCGATTGGCTGAAGCTTCTACTCGCCGAAGACATCCCCCCGGAAGCGCTGCGCTCCGCTGACAACAAGGCGATCATCCCCCCGCTTCACGGTGCGCTGCTTAAAAACGAGCAGGATGTTCACCTGTTTGAGCGGCTGATTTTCATGGCGCGGCACAACCGCTGATGCGCCATCTGTTTGTCACCCGGAGGCGCGCATCATGCTGATCGACTTCTTCCTGCACCTGAAGAACTCGAAGCTGCCGGTCTCGATCAAGGAATATCTGATGCTGATCGAAGCCTTGTCAAAAGGCGTGATCGGTCAGTCGATCGACGATTTCTATGTTCTGTCGCGCGCCACGCTGGTGAAGGACGAGCGCAATTTCGACAAGTTCGACAAGGCATTCGGCGCTTACTTCAAGGGTGTCCAGGCCATTCCGGGGATCGATCTCGACCTGCCGCTCGACTGGCTCAAGCGCCAACTGCAGCGCGAATTCACACCGGAAGAGAAGGCCGCGATCGAAGCACTGGGCGGCCTGGACAAGCTACTCGAACGGCTGCGCGAGCTGCTCGAAGAGCAAAAGAAGCGCCACGAGGGCGGTAACAAGTGGATCGGCACCAACGGCACCTCCCCCTTTGGTAACGGCGGCTTCAACCCCGAAGGCATCCGCATTGGTGGGCCGTCGGCGGGTAATCGCACCGCAGTCAAGGTATGGGAGCAGCGCGCCTACCGAGATTACGATGACGAGGTTGAGCTTGGCACCCGCAACATCAAGATCGCGCTCAGGCGCCTTCGCAAGTTTGCCCGCGAAGGGGCTGAAGAGGAACTCGATCTAGACGACACCATTGCGTCCACGGCGCGAAACGCTGGCTACCTCGATATCAAGATGGTCCCGGAGCGACATAACACCATCAAGGTGCTGATGCTGCTCGATGTGGGCGGCACCATGGATGATCATATCCGCCAGACCGAGGAGCTTTTTTCTGCGGCACGCACCGAGTTCAAACACCTCGAGTTCTATTACTTCCACAACTGTGTCTACGACTATGTGTGGAAGAACAATCGTCGCAGACATGCAGAGCGTTTCCCTACCTGGGACATTCTGCGCAAATTCAACGCCGATTATCGGTTGATCATCGTGGGCGATGCCACGATGAGCCCCTATGAAATTCTGCAGCCCGGCGGATCGGTGGAGTACAACAACGAGGAGCCCGGCGCCGTGTGGCTGCGGCGACTGGTTGACCGCTTCCCGAAATTCGCCTGGCTCAATCCGGAGCCCGAGGGCGTTTGGGAATACCGGCAGTCCATCGGCGTGATCCGGCAGATCATGCAGAACCGCATGTATTCGGTCACTTTGCAGGGACTTGAGCGCGCGATGCGCGAACTCTCGAAGTAGAACGCGCTCTGCCCTAGCGGGTGCGCGCCACGCATATACCGTGTACTCAGCGGGCGCCGATGCCCACCCTCAACATCGTTGACCCAGTTGCCGCGCGCCTGCGCAGGCCGCGAATCCACTGAGGCGCGTCGAGTCCGGTTTGTCGCTCAAGAAGCCGCGCCCGCTCATCGAGCACGGGCCAACGCACTGCGAACGACGGGCCTTTGAAGGCCAGCAGCACGATGTTGCCCGCCAGCGTCTGTGGCATTTCGAGAACTCGGCCCTCAAACACCTCGTCCAGCCTGGCTGCGCTGCGCTCAAACGCGGGCCGTGATGAACCAAACAGGTTCACCGCCAGCACACCAGGCTCACTCAGCGCGCGTCGACACGACCGATAAAACGCGACCGAGTCGAGCACCGGGCCGCGAGCCTGCGCATCGTACAGATCGCACTGAATCACCCCATAGCGCCCCTCATCGGCAGACGCGACGAACCGGGCGGCGTCATCGAGGACCACCATCAGGCGAGCATCGTCAGGCGGCAGATGGAACCACTGCCGACACGCCTGGATGACGCGCGCGCTGGCATCGACCACGGTTGTGATCGCGTCGGGCAAGCGGTGATGGCAGAAGCGCGTAAGCGCCCCTGCACCGAGACCTAGCTGCAGCACCCGCTGTTCGCTTCGCAGAAACAGTAACCACGCCATCATCTGCCGGACATACTCAATCTCGAGTGCCGTCGGATCATCGAGGCGCATCGCGCCCTGTACCCACTCTGTGCCGAAGTGCAGATAGCGAACGCCGTCCGATTCTGACAGCGTGATCTCGGGCTCGTTCGAGGCCATGGAAGCGGGCGCCGGCGCAATCACCTTGCAGCGGCGCCCTCCAGGTTCAGCGAAGCGAAAGACCGACCAGCAGGTCGTTGAGCCGGCGCACGAACCCAGCCGGATCCTCCAACTGCCCTCCTTCAGCGAGCACGGCCTGGTCGAACAGCAGCGTCGCCCACTGTGCGGAGCGCGAGGCGTCGACCTTGAGCGGCGCGACGAGCGGATGGCCGGTATTGATTTCAAGGATGGGCTTACGAGCGGGCGCGGTCTGGCCTGCCTGCTTGAGCAGGCGCTCGAGGTGACCACTGATCTCACCTTCATCAGACACCAGGCAGCTGGCGGAGTCCGTCAGGCGCGAGGACACACGCACCTCTTTCACCCGATCGCCAAGCGCCTCGCGAAGCTTCTCCAATACATCTTTCCACTCGCCGGCACTTGCCTCGGCTGCCTGCTTCTCGGCCTCGTCGCCGAGTTCGCCAAGATCAAGCCCGCCACGGGCGATGGACACCAGCTCTTTACCCTCATGCTCAGTAAGAAACGAGAGCATCCACTCATCGACACGGTCGGCGAGCAGCAGCACCTCAACGCCTTTTTTACGGAACACCTCAAGGT
>JAGWXN010000242.1 GCA_018969885.1 Betaproteobacteria bacterium
AAGACCTGCAAGGGCACGCCTTTTCCGGCGTGATGCCGCTCCTCTATGTGTTTCTTGCGCGCTCGGGCATGGAAATCACGGCAGTACGCCACCTGGGCCTCACGGAAGACGGGGGCACGGTCACGCTACCCGTACCTGCCCGCGTGCGCCCCAACGGCATCGAAATCAGTTTCCATGATCGTGAGAAGGCCACCGACCGCAAGCTTTTCTACTTCAGCATCGATCTGTCCAATGTGGGCCTCGCTGATGGCGCCTTCATCAAGTTCATCGAGCGACTGGGGCCGTCGGATGCCTTCTTCAAAAGCGCCTCCTACCTGCCGCACGCAGAGAATTTTCTTCGCATCCGTTCAACGGTCATGCAGCAGAGCGTGCGTATTCTCCAGGACGACACGGGCGTGCCGCTGGCGGGCTATGACCCTAACGTCTGGCAGGTCACGCCATTTGGCCGCTATACCCGCCCCATTCAGATGTTCGATTACATGCACCAGCCCGCGCTCACGCGGCTGTTTGAGCAAGCCCCGGCCGCGCCCATTAATTTCCGGCTGGGTTACGGCTACGGCATCGACACCACGGGCATTCTGCTTGCCACGCGCCGCGCCCCGCGATAGGGCGCGCGCGTTTCTTCCTCTCAGGCTGTTTGAGGCTGATGAAGACCGCCGCACTTTTCGCAGCGATATTTGCGCATCAGTCCGAATAGCCTCAGCACTTCGCCCTCCTCGCGTTTTTCGAGCGGCATGCCCGCAAAATCGCGATACAGCACGTGCACGTTGACCACGATGCGCTCGGCGTCGAGCCAATGCGACCAGCCATCCATCTGGATATCCCACGCTGCCTCTTCCGCGCTCATCCCCGCATCAAAGCGCTTGCGTGTTTCGTCGCGGATATAAACAAAGTAGTCGCGAAGGCCTTGTAGCCCCGAACGGTCGGTAATGGGGCCATGCCCGGGGACCACCGTCTGCACATCCCAGGACATCATCAGATCGAGCGCTGCGATCCAGTTATTGACCGGCCCCGCCCAGAGGATTGGATGACCGTTCATGAACACGATATCGCCCGTGAAGACGGTGCTGTCCTCTGGCACCCAAACCAGCACGTCGCCCCGCGTGTGGGCAGGACCCACCTCGATCAGGTGCACATCCTTTGAGCCGACCTTCAGATCAAGACGCCCCTCAAAGGTGCGCGTGGGCGGCGTGTGGCGAACTTCATCGAACCGAAAATACTGCCCCATGATCTCGTGCATGAACTGGGCACCTGGCCCCAGCTCGCGCCAGTTCTTGACCATGGCGGCCATGTCCTCGGGGCGGCGCAGCTCCATGTCTTCGGCACAGGCACGCGATGCGATGATCTCGGAGTCGGCGACCAGTTGGTTACCGAATACATGGTCGCCGTTGTTGTGGGTGTTGACCACTCGCGGAATGTGCCGGGCAGCTGGCGTGGCTGCCCGCATGGAGGCCAGCATCTCGCCGGTGAGTTGTACGTCGAAGAGGGTGTCTACCAGCAGGCAGGTGTCGCCATCCACAATCAGGCCGGCATTCGACCAACCCCAGGAACCATCGGGCTGTAGATAAGCCCAGAGACCATTGCCCAGATCATGAAGCCCTTTTCGAAACTGCCAGCCAGCCATTACTCGCCTCCTCATCGGATGAAACACCGCGCAATTTGCGGGAAGGTGGGGATCACAAACGGAAGAACGCCTACGAATACATCTTGCGCGCGATGCACGGCTAGCGCAGGCTGGTGTCTACCTTGCCGAACTATCCGGCGCACGCTGACAACTTACCAGTAACGTCGTGCTTAGCGCCCCTGTGGCGCGAAGAAATGATTTCGAATCTTTCGATGGCGGCGCGGCGTCGCCTTCTCGTATTGCCCTGTAGATCCTGCTTTTCGTTTGATCGTATCCCGGCGCATTCAGACGACCAGCGCTGCCGACGCACGACTCGGAACCATGTTTGCGCGCCCCGATCGGCCCTTGGTCGAGAGGTTACGCTGCAGGAACTCAATCAGCACACGGGTACGAAGCGGCGCTGCCCGCTGCGGATACACGAGCCAGAGCCCTGGGGTTGCACCGCCTGGATACGTGCATGCATAGTCGCCAAGCACTTCAATCAGCTTTCCGCTTGCGAGCTCGGTTTCGAGAATATGTTCACCCAGGCGGGCGATCCCAAGGCCCGCGATCGCCATTTCCTTCAGCATCAGATGATTGTCGGCTTCAACCCGCGCGCGAACCGGCTGCTCGAAGGTCTTCGCACCCTTTTTAAAGTACCAGTGTCCCGCCTCCTGGGTGGAGTGGGCGAGGAGCGCGTGGCGGGCAAGGTCGGACGGGTGCTTGGGATCACCATGGTGGTCGAGATAGGCACGCGAGGCACACAGTACACGCCGGTAAGGGCGCAGCTGAACTGCGATCACCCGGCTGTCGGGGATACGGCCGAGTACCAGCGCCAGATCATGGTTAGCTTCCAGCATCTCCTCGATGTCCTCGGTCATGGTGAGTGCGATGCGGATATCGGTCGGCTTACCCATGTTTATTCGCGGGATGAGCGAGACCGTCAAGAAAATGAAGCAGCACTTCGATGAGGAAGGCATTCACGAAGGCGATGTGATGGTCACCAATGATGCCTATCTCACGGGCAGTCATCTCAACCACATGACCTTCGTGGTGCCGATTTTTCATCAGTCAGCGCTAGTGGGATTTTCAGCCTGCATGGCGCACTGGGCTGACATCGGTGGCGCACTCGACGGCATGACCAAGGACATCTGGTCTGAGGGACTGCAGATGCCGATCGTCAAGGCCTGGCGGCAAGGCGTTGTCAACCGCGAGATCCTCGACATCATTCGGATCAACGTCAGGATCCCCGAGCGGGCAATGGGTGACCTTAATGCGCAGGTTGCCGCGGTTCGAATCGGCGCCAAACGCTTCCTTCAACTGATCAATCGCCACACACTGCCCACTGTGCTGCAGGCCATCGATACCATCATGGACAACACTGAAGCCGTGGCCAGGGAACGGGTGCGGTCTATCCCGGATGGCGTCTACGAGGCCGAGTCGTTCATGGATGACGACGGTGTCGACACGCAACAGCGAATCCGGATCGCGGTGCGCGTCACCGTGCAGGGCGATGAAATGACCATCGACCTCACCGACGTAGCCCGCCAGGTGAAAGGCTTTTACAACTCGGGCTACGCGGCCGGTATGGCGTGTTGTCAGGTCGCCTTCAAGTGCCTCACGACCCCGTTGGAAAAGCCCATTAACGAAGGTAGCTTCCGCCCGCTGAAGATCATCCTGCCGCCCGGGCGCGTGGTGAGCGCGCAGCGGCCGGCGCCCATGCGCTGGTGGATGACCTTCCCCATGACCGTGGTCGATACCATCTTTAAAGCGCTGTCGGAAGCCGTGCCCGATCGCGTCACCGCGGGGCATCATGCCGATCTGTTGTCGGCGGCCATTAACGGACGGATGCCCCATGACGGTCGCATCTGGCTGGTTGCCGGCGGTCTGGTGGGCGGCGGCTGGGGCGCCAAGTACGGCATGGACGGCCAGCACGCCACAATCTGTATCAACGACGGTGACACTCACAACAGCCCCGTCGAGCAGATGGAAGCCAAATATCCGATGCTGGTCGAACAGTACCGGCTTCGAGAAGACTCGGGCGGCGCCGGCACCTGGCAAGGCGGACTGGGTACCGAGAAGAAAGTGCGTGCGCTAAGTGAGTTCAATTTCAACGCACAGGTAGAACGCGTGCACTGCCGCCCATGGGGGCTCTTCGGAGGACACCCGGGCGCAGGCAATCAAGTGGCCATTCAGATTGGCGAGCAACCCGAACTCAAGTTCCCCAGCGGCAAGGTTCTGGGGCGCCAACTCAAAGCAGGGGATGCCTACATTCTTCGATCGGGTGGAGGCGGTGGCTACGGCAGCCCACTGAAGCGTCCGATCGAACGCGTAGCCTTTGATCTTGCCGAGGGCTACATCTCATCGACCCGAGCCGAGCATT
The DNA here is from genome assembly GCA_018969885.1 of Betaproteobacteria bacterium. The sequence continues at coordinate 3,987 of JAGWXN010000242.1, forward strand.
GCTACGGGATGGTGCTTTCCGAGACCGGCCGCCCTGATCTGGCCGCGAGCGCCCAGCGACGTGAGGCCATGCTGCAGTCCGAGGTTCCCTATGAGCAGCTTCCCGAAGCCGAGGAAGACGCCATGAGCGAGGCCGACGAAAAGCTGTTCACCCAGGCACGTGGTTTTTTCTGGCGACGTTGTTGCTGAAACCAGCTTCAGGAGAGACGCGATGAATCGACTTGTCCAACGCCGGGCCGTGATGGCCCTCTCGCTGACCGCCCTGCTCACGGGCGGATGGCTAGGCGCCGCCCAAGCCCAGGATTTTCCCTCTCGAGCGGTGCGGATCATTGTTCCGTTCCCGCCCGGTGGGTCAGCCGAGCAGCAGGCAAGGCTCCTTGCGGTGGGCCTCACCGATCTCTGGAAGCAACCCGTCATCATCGAGAACAAGCCAGGTGCAGGCGCCACCCTGGGCGCGGCCTATGCGGCGGCTGCCACACCCGACGGCTACACCCTTTATTTCGCGAGCACCTCGCACACCATCACGCCTTCGCTCTACCCAAGCCTACCCTACCATCCGGTCCGGAGCTTCGCGTCCATTTCCATGGTCTCGATTTCGCCGCTCATCATCACGGTTCCCGCCGACATGAAGGTGAGCAATCTGGCCGATTTCATCGCGCTCGCGAAAGCGAACGCCGGTAAATTCAACTACGCAACCTCAGGGACCGGGGGCAGCCCTCACCTGGCAGGCGAACTCTTCCGGATCCGGGCCAACATCGACGTCACGCACATTCCCACGAAGGGTACCGCTCCGGCACTGACCGCGCTTCTCGGCGGACACGTTGATTACATGATCGCGGACATGTCGGCGGTGCCGCATTACCGCGCCGGCAAGCTCAAGCCCTTAGCAGTTTCAACGCCCCGACGCTCCCCGCTTCTGCCCGATGTCCCCACGCTGAGCGAGTCAGGCCTTAAAGACTGCGACGTATCAAACTGGGGCTCCATCCTTGCGCCTGCCAAGACGCCGGCAGCCATCGTGACCCGAATCAACGAAGCCATTTATCAGGTGCTCGGTAGCGCCAGCGTTCGAGAACGCTATGCGACGATGGGCTTCGAAACCCAACCCTCC
>JAGWXN010000243.1 GCA_018969885.1 Betaproteobacteria bacterium
CAGAGCAACGTCACCATGCGTCTTGGCGAAGAGGTCGCCGAAATTCATATGCTTGAGGGGGTCAGCAAACCGGTTGAAGTCCGATTGGGAAGCGGTAAGGTGCTGCATGCGGAAGCCGCCCTCTACTCAATCGGACGAAGCGGTGCCACCACCCGACTTGCGCTCGACCGCGCAGGGGTGGAGGTGGATTCGCGCTGCCGCATTCCGGTCAACGAACACTTCCAGAGCAATGTTCCCCACATTTATGCGGTGGGCGATGTGATCGGCTTTCCGTCGCTCGCCTCGACCTCTTACGAACAGGGTCGCGCCGCAGCCCGGCATGCGTTTGGCCTGCGCGAGGAGCACGAGGGCGGTATCGGGCTCTTTCCCTACGGCATCTATACCGTTCCCGAGATTTCAACCATCGGCAAGAACGAGGATGAACTCACGGCCGCGGGCATTCCTTATGAAATCGGCAAGGCGCATTACCGGGAGATTTCGCGCGGCCAGATCATTGGCGACCGGACGGGGATGCTGAAGATTCTGTTCAGTCCGGAGGATAAAAAGCTGCTGGGCGTTCACATCATGGGCGAAGGCGCGAGCGAACTGATCCATATCGGTCAGACGCTGATGGCGCACAACGGCACCATCGACTATCTGGCCGATGCGGTGTTCAATTTTCCGACGCTCGCCGAGTGCTACAAGACAGCCGCGTTGGACGGTCTGAATCGTCTGACCGTCTGAGCCTTACGGCCCGCCGCGCGCGGAACGCTCAGCGCTGGGGGCGCCCGCCGCGACCCGCAAGTGGGGACGCGGCAAGCCACCGGCGCGCTTACCTCGCGCCGCTCAGTGATCAGTGAGTCAACGACCCGAAAAGCGTAGCGTCCAGCTTTGCCAGGTACCGATGTCGCCGACCACCGCATCGGCCACCCGGAGTGTCCAATTCCCCTGTCCTGAGTCGCCCCGCGGCGACTCGCCCAGATGACGATTGGCGAGAAAGCGCCACCCTGCGTACGCCCCGCAACGGTCTGGCCCGCCGGAGGCCCCGCCCTTGCCAACGCCCCCGCAGACGCGCGAGTCGGCAAGCCGGCTCACCCGCCCGTCTGGACTGATGAGCTCGATCTGCAGGTCGGCGGCATACGGATGCGTGGCTGAAAACATCACCTCAACCCACTCGATGCGGTCTGGGCAGTCGGTGTCCGCCGGGTCGCTGCCATCAAAACGAAGCGTGTCGGACTGCCAGAAAAGGGTGTTGCCGGGGTCCGACAAGGTGATGCCTGGGGAGCGGGTTTTTTCGCAGGACCTGATGGCTGTGCCTGGCCCGACGGCTGCCCCGATCGAAGGTTGAAAAGTGAGTGCCCGCTCTACCGCAGCGGCAGCATCGACGACGCCGAAGCCGAATCGTCGGCTGAAACGCTTTCGAACCGGCTGCCCCCCTAGCCATTGCGCTGGCCATCTGTCGAGGGCGGTTGCTGCCCATGACGGGTCATCTGGCTGGTTTTCGCGAGCGGTCTCAGCAAGGATCAGCCGAATGTCTCGCCAGCTGAGCGTGGGTCTTGCCTCCAGGATCAACGCGATGACGCCCGACACCATGGGCGCGGCTGCGGAGGCACCGCCAAAGTCAGTGCGGGTCCCATTGCCCGGAGCAAGCGTGGTGATGCCCTGGGCGCCGTCGCCCGAGAGTCCGCAGACCAGCAGATTTTCGCCTTCCTCGCCCCAGACAGGCAGGCGCCCCTGGCGATCGACCGCACAGGCCGTGAAGGTGCCCGGCAGGTTCAGGTGCCCGTCAAAACCGGTCATGTCGCGGTACTGGCAGCGGGTGGGGTCGAGGGGATCAGCGTCGGCGCGGCCGTCAACGGTCTGGCAGCCGCCATTACCCGAGGCGAATACATAAACCGAGCCGAGCCCGCCTCGGCCCTGGCGCATGCCCTGGGCGATGGCTGCTGCCACGTTAGCGTCCGCGGGGTGCAGCGCGCCGTCGTCATCGGATCCCCAGCTGAGGTTGTAGACCTGGTTGGCCGTATCCCGGCCGAGCGCATTGGCGATGCGTTGCAGCGTGAGCTCGGCACGCGCCCCAGCCTCGATCGCGTTATAGGCGACAACGCTTGCCAGCGGCGCGACGCCAGCGCCGGCCAGGCCGTTGCTGCGCGCGGCGGCGAGGATGCCCGCGACCGCCGTGCCATGCGCCTCTTGGAATGTGCAGGGCAGGGGCGCGGTGGCGCTTCCCAGGCGGTAGTCGAACGAGCCGCCTGGGACCGCGTTGGGCGACAGATCGCCGTGCAGCGTCTCAACCGGTCCGTCGATGACCGCCACGCGAACGCCGCGTCCCTGAGCCTTGGGCCAGGCGAGTGTTGCGCCCAGACCCATGATGCCGGCGAGTGGATTGGCCGGTTGAAGATGCCACTGTGCAGCCAGAAGCGGGTCAACGGCCCCGGCCTGCGTCGGCTGGCTTGCGCTTGGGTAGAGGAGGCGGCAGCCGGCGATGACCGGCGCGGGGTTGGGCGCGGCGGGCACCGAGGGCGTCGTACCGGTGCTGCCACCGCCGCCGCCACCGCAGCCTGTGGCGGTGAGACTGAGGGTGAGGGCGAGCCCGAGCGCGACGAGGCGGCCCCGGCTCGGTTGTTGCGATTGCGGCGGGTGCGCCTCAAGCGTAATGTTGCGGTGCGTCAAACGGATTTCCCCGGAGTCAGCCATGCGCCGTATTCAGTCCCTTCTCGTTGCCAACCGCTCTGAAATCGCCATTCGGGTGATGCGTGCCGCTGCCGAGATGGGAATGCGAACCGTGGCGGTGTATTCGCATGAAGACCGGTTTGCGCTGCATCGTTTCAAGGCGGACGAGAGCTATCGGGTGGGCGAAGGACGAAAGCCGCTGCAGGCTTATCTGGACATTGAAGACATCATACGGATCGCGCGCGAGGCGAAGGTCGATGCGATCCATCCTGGCTATGGATTTCTTTCCGAAAATCCGGACTTTGCCCGCGCCTGTGCGAAGGCGGGCATCGTGTTTGTGGGGCCGACACCGGAGGCCATGACCACGCTCGGCAACAAGGTTGCCGCCCGCGAGGCGGCGGAGCGCGCGGGCGTGCCTGTGATGCCCGCCACCGGGCCGCTGCCGCAGGATCTCGCCGAGGCGCGGCAGCTTGCCGAATCAATCGGCTACCCGCTCATGCTCAAGGCAAGCTGGGGTGGCGGCGGGCGCGGAATGCGAGTGATCGAGTCGGCCGCCGATCTCGACGCGCAGCTCGACGTCGCGCGGCGCGAGGCGCGATCCGCCTTTGGTAACGACGAGGTTTATCTCGAAAAGCTTGTGCGTAACGCGCGCCATGTGGAAGTGCAGGTATTTGGCGACCAGCATGGCAACCTGGTGCACCTCTTTGAGCGCGACTGCTCGGTGCAGCGACGCAATCAGAAGGTCGTGGAGCGTGCGCCCGCGCCTTATCTCGATGAGGCCGCCCGCGCGGCGCTTTGCGAGGCGGCGCTTAAGCTCGCGCGTGCGGTGAGCTATGTGAATGCGGGAACCGTCGAATTCCTGATGGACGCCGATACCGGACGCTTCTACTTCATCGAAGTCAATCCGCGTATTCAGGTGGAGCATACGGTGACCGAGATGGTGACCGGAATTGATGTGGTCAAGTCGCAGCTCGCGATTGCGCAGGGTGCGCGCATTGGCGGGAGCGACTGCCCGATCCCGAAGCAGGAAGACATCCGGCTGAATGGCCACGCGCTGCAATGCCGGCTGACCACCGAGGATCCCGAGAACGGCTTTACGCCCGACTATGGCCGAATCCAGGCCTATCGGAGCGCAGCCGGTTTCGGCCTGAGGCTGGATGGTGGCACGGCCTATACCGGTGCGGTGATCACGCCCTACTACGATTCTCTGCTGGTCAAGGTGACTGCGTGGGCGCCCAGTGCAACCGAGGCGATCCGTCGGATGGATCGAGGCCTGCGCGAATTCAGGATCCGAGGCGTTGCCACCAATCTGCAGTTTGTTGAAAACGTGATCAATCACCCGAAATTCGCAGCCGGTACGGTCACCACCCGATTCATTGACACCACCCCTGAGCTGTTCACCTTCCGCAAGCGCCGCGATCGCGCGACCCGACTCCTCAGCTACATCGGCGAGGTGACGGTCAACGGCCACCCCGATCTCAAGGGCCGAACCCAGCCCGACCTGTCGCATCTGCAGATCGCGCTGCCGCGCGTCTGGCCCGCGACCGCGGGGGCCGCGCAGGGGAACAGCGCGCTCACGCCGGAAGCCTCGGCGTATTCGGTGGCGGGGTCGCTCGCGCTGGCTAACCCGTTGGCGAGACCTGGTCAGCGGATCGATCTCAGCGTACCGCCGCCGCCCGGTTCGCGGCAGCTGCTCCGCCAGCTTGGACCCACCAAATTCGCCGAGTGGATGCGGGCAAGCCGCCGTGTGCTCATGACTGACACCACGATGCGTGATGCGCATCAATCGCTCTTTGCCACGAGGATGCGGTCGATCGACATGCTGCGCATCGCCCCTTACTACGCGCGCATGCTGCCGCAATTGTTTTCGGTGGAGTGCTGGGGGGGCGCCACCTTCGACGTGGCCATGCGGTTTCTGAACGAGGATCCGTGGGAACGCCTCGCCGGTCTACGCGAGGCCATGCCCAACCTGCTGCTGCAGATGCTGCTACGCGGCAGCAATGCGGTGGGTTACACCAACTATGCCGACAATGTGGTGCGCCATTTTGTGGCACAGGCGGCCGCTGGCGGCATTGATGTGTTTCGGGTATTCGATTCACTCAACTGGGTGGACAACATGCGGGTGGCGATCGATGCCGTACTCGAGAGCGGTGCGCTCTGCGAGGGTGCGATCTGCTATACGGCCGATCTGTTCGATCGCGCCCGTTTTAAGTATGACCTCAAGTATTACCTCGACATCGGCCGCAGGCTGCGGCAGGCCGGTGTGCATGTGCTAGGCATCAAGGACATGGCGGGCGTGTGCCGGCCGCGCGCGGCGCGCGAACTGGTGCGGGCGCTTCGCGAGGAAACTGGACTGCCGGTGCACTTTCACACCCACGACACGAGTGGTGC
>JAGWXN010000244.1 GCA_018969885.1 Betaproteobacteria bacterium
GTGAGTGGGCTGAATTCATTGGATACCGTGCACGGCCAGAAGAGACGCCATTTTGCTGCATGCACGATCGGGGTCGGCAAGCAGCCCCGCCTGATCGGCCAGCCGGAAAATTTCCGCGAAATGCAGAATGTTGCGCGTGCTCTGCTGCCCGCCCACCATCACGAAGTGGTCCTGGTGGCCGTTGAGCCAAGCCATGAACACCACGCCGGTTTTGTAGAACCGGGTGGGCGCACGAAAGATGTGACGCGATAGCGGAACAGTGGGCGCAAGAATGCGGTGAAATCGCTCGAGATCCGCAGCGCCGAGCGCATCAAGTGCGGCTGCGGCCGCCGGTGCGATGGAATCAAAAATCCCGAGCAAGGCATCGGAATAGCCCTGAGCATCGCCCGCGATCAGCTCGGCAAAATTGAAATCGTCGCCGGTGTACATGCGGATGCCAGGCGCAAGCCTGCGCCGCATGGCGATTTCGCGGTCTTTATCGAGCAGCGAAATTTTCACGCCGTCAATCCGTGAAGCGTTCCGGTTCAGCACGTCCACCGCAACATCCATGGCGGCATTCAGATCAGCGTGGCCCCAGTAGCCGGCCAGAGCGGGATCAAACATATCCCCCAGCCAGTGAATGATCACGGGCTCCCTCACCTGGCTCAGCAGATGATCGTAGACACGGCCGTAGTCCTCCGGCGAACGCGCGCAGGCAGCGAGCGCACGACTCGCCATCAGAATCAGTTGGCCCCCCAATGCCTCGATCGCTTCGATCTGCTGTTCATACGCCGCGATCACCTCGGCCACCGAACGCGACGGATCGGGGGAGAGATGATCGGTTCCGGCGCCGCTCGCCACCCGCGCTGGGCCACCGTGCGGCGACGAGCCAAACGCACGGGCCGCAGCGATCGATCGCCGAATCAGTTCGAGCGAGTTACCCCAATCAAGCCCCATCCCGCGCTGGGCAGTGTCCATGGCTTCGGCCACCCCGAAGCCCAGACGCCACAAATGTTCGCGATAGGCGATGGTTCGGTCCCAGTCGATCGCGGGCTCGAGCCAGGGGTCGACCTTGGAGAGCGGGTCGGCCACGACATGTGCGGCCGCATAGGCCACCCGGTTCCAGCCTCGGACCGCGGGCGTCCAGGCGGGGATGCCACTCAAGGTGTAGCGATCGAGGGCGCCGCCAGCCGCTGGCAGTATCAAACTTGGCATTGACGCGCTCCCTTCAGGCAGGCAAGGGCCCGACATCAACCCAGCGACGTTCGCGCCACGACTGCAGCGCAGCCTCCACCAGTTGCACGCCTTTCGCGCCCTCGCGCAGGTTCCAGCGGAACGCCCCCCCTTCAACCACATGGCGAAGGAAGAGCTCCCATTGCGCCTTGAAAGCGTTGTCAAACACCACAGTGTCAGGCACCTCCTGCCAGCCATCCATGAACTGAATCGGCTGCGGCAGATCAGGATTCCAGACGGGCTTGGGCGTGTTGACCCGAGACTGCGTCCGACACCCGCGGAGCCCGGCGACCGCCGAACCGTGGGTGCCATCCACCTGCAAAGTGAGCAGATCATCGCGGCGCACGCGTACTGCCCACGAACTGTTGAAATGTGCGATCACGCCTGAGGCGAGCTGAAAGGTTGCATACGCTGCATCATCGGCCGTTGCGGTGTAGGGCTTGCCCTGTTCATCCCAGCGCGTAGGAATGTGTGTGGCGCCCAGGCAGGACACCGACCGGACCTCGCCGAACAGGTTGTCGATCACGTAGCGCCAGTGGCAGAGCATGTCGAGGATGATGCCGCCGCCGTCCTCGGTGCGATAGTTCCAGCTCGGGCGTTGGGCAGGCTGCAGATCCCCCTCAAACACCCAATAGCCAAACTCGCCCCGTACCGACAGAATGCGACCGAAAAACCCGGAGTCGATCAGCATCTTGAGCTTGAGCAGACCCGGCAGCCAGAGTTTGTCCTGCACCACGCCATGCCGCACGCCCGCCGCCTCAGCGGCTCGCGCGATCCCTAGCGCAGCCTCCATGCTGGTAGCGGATGGTTTTTCACAATAAATGTGCTTACCTGCTGCAATCGCCTTGTGAATGAGCTCAGGCCGCATCTGGGTCGTTGCAGCGTCGAAGAACACGGTATCGGCGGGGTTGGCGAGCGCCGCATCAAGGTCGGTGCCCCAGCGCAATCCGCCATGCTGGGCCGCCAGCGCCGCCATGCGGTCTGCACCCCGGCCGATCAGGATCGGATCGGGCATCAATCGAGTGCCATCAGACAGGCGCACACCGCCCTGCTCGCGAATTGCCTTGATCGACCGAATCAGATGCTGGTTGAGACCCATTCGGCCAGTGACGCCGTACATGATGATGCCAATGCGCTGGGCGTTGCTCATCGAGCGCTTCTCCTGAGAAATGTAGGTTGAGGTGCCGGGGGGCAGCACTCCGTGCCGTACGCCCGCCTTGTGGCCCGGCGCTCTACGATGTTACCCCGCGAGCCCCGCGCATGAAAATTAGCTTCGTTGCGAAGCGAAACCTGCACTTGTGGAGAGTGCGGCGGCCTGGGTACCATCGGCTACGGTCGTTCCCCGCCGTCCCGTTGTGCAGACTGGCCCCTTGCCAGTCGTGCCAGCATTCCTCAGGAGACTTTCATGCCCCGTATCCGTACGACCGTCGTCGGTTCCTACCCTGTGCCTGAATGGCTGGTCGCCAGCCCCTCAGCCCAGGCCCTCACCGATGCCACCCGGGTCGTGATCCACACCCAGGAGCGGGCGGGCGTTGATCTGGTCTGCGATGGTGAGCTCTACCGCTTCGATATCAATCATCCCGAGACCAACGGGATGATTGAATACTTCGTTCGGCCCATGGACGGCATCACGCAGCGTTTTACCTTCGATGACCTGATTGCCTACCGCAACACCTCGGGAACTCGCTTTCGTACTCGCCCTCCAGGAACCGTCACCGGCCCGGTTTCAAGTGGCACCCTTGACCTGCCGCTCGCCTGCGAGAGCGCGCGCAGACTCGCCACCCACCCGTTTAAGTTCACGCTCACCGGCCCGCATATGCTGGCCAAAACCCTGATCGATCGTCACTATCCCGATCTGCCCGCCCTGTGCGACGCCATCGGCGGCGTGCTGGCCGAACAGGTCGCGCACTGCGAGGCCGATGTGATCCAGGTTGATGAGGCCAATCTTCCCGGCCACGCGGAGGAGTGGGAATGGGCGGCCGCCTCGATGAACCGGGTGCTCGACGCGGCGCGCTGCCCCACTGCCGTACACCTCTGTTTTGGGAACTATGGCGGCCAGAGCATTCAGAAGGGCAGCTGGGACCGCCTGATTGGTTACCTCAACGCGCTCCATGTTGATCATGTGGTGATGGAGTGCGCGCATCGCCCCGCCGAGGAACTCGCCGCTTTTCGAGAGCTCCGACCCGACATCGGGTTCGGCCTGGGCGTGATCGATGTGAAGTCCACCACCATCGAGTCAGCCGAAGAGGTCGCTCGCGCGATTGAACGGGCAGCTGCCGTGCTGGGCGCCGATCGCATCCGATACATCCACCCTGATTGCGGCTTCTGGATGCTCAAGCGATCCATCGCTGATGGCAAGATCCGCGCCCTCGCTGCGGGCCGTGACCTGTTCGAGGGCATCGGCCGATGAGTGCAGGTCATTTACCCTCCGGCTTTGCCAACGTCGCCGCGCTCGAAGACACGATGACCGCGCCCTCGCCGGCGCTGACCAGCGAATTAAGCGCATTGGATGGCGATCTGATCGTGCTGGGTGTGGGTGGCAAAATGGGTCCGACGCTTGCTCGGATGGCCAAACGCGCGGCACCTCATAAGCGTGTGCTGGGTGTGGCCCGCTTTAGCGACCCGGCGATTGCCACCCAGTTGCGCGAGGCGGGCGTCGAGCCGATCAGTTGCGACCTGCTCGATCGCGAGGCGATTGCGAAGCTTCCCAACCATCGCGACGGCGTCACCAACGTGATCTTCATGGCCGGACACAAATTCGGCGCAAGCGGCAATCCTGCCTTCACCTGGGCGATGAATGTTGCGGTGCCGTGGATGGTGGCCGAGCACTATCGATCGTGTCGGATCGTTGCCTTTTCCACTGCCTGCGTCTATCCGTTCTTCCCCACCGACGGACCTGGCGCCACCGAAGCTGAGCCCGCCATCCCGCCACCCGGCGACTACGCCGCCTCGTGCGTAGGCCGCGAACGGATGTTCGAGCATGCTTCGCAGCGCTGGGGCACGCCCGGACGGCTGGTGCGTCTGTCCTACGCGATCGATATGCGCTACGGCGTCTTACGCGATGTTGCCGATGCGGTACTCAACCGTCGCCCCATTGATCTCACCATGGGTTGGGCCGACGTGATCTGGCAAGGCGATGCCAACGAACAGGCGCTCCGTCTGCTGGGGCACTGTACAAGCCCCACCTCCCCTATCAATATCACAGGGCCGGCGCACACCTCCATTCGCTGGCTCGCAAGCGAATTCGGAAAGCGCCTGGGCCGCGAACCGATTCTTACCGGCGCCGAAGCGCCCACCGCCTGGCTGGTCGACACCTCGGCCTCACAAAAGTTGTTCGGGCTGCCGAGCGTTCCGCTTCCCACGCTGATCGACTGGGTGGCCGACTGGGTGACGCGGGGCGGCGAAAGCCTGGGTAAGCCCACGCATTTCGAGGCGCGCGACGGTCGCTACTGACCCCCCGCTTCCAACGTCAAGGCCGCTATGCCAAACCAAGCTGCCATGCTGATTGAGCCCACACTGGCCGATCTGGACGGCCTGCTAGCGCTTTCGGAGGCGGCGCACTGGAATCAGACCCGCGATGACTGGGCCTGGATGCTCGCCCATGGTCGGACCCGCGCGCTATGCGATCACAACACCCTAGTCGCCTCGATCCTGGTGCTTCCCTGGCCCGCGATCACCGATCAGCCCCCGCCTTCAACCGCCGCCTCGCTCGCCTGGATCAGCATGGTGTTGGTGCTACCGGCGCACCGCGGCAAGGGACACGCCACGCGTCTCCTGGAAGAGAGCCTTGCGTGGCTGCGCGAACCCGCGCAG
>JAGWXN010000245.1 GCA_018969885.1 Betaproteobacteria bacterium
GTGTCAGCCCGCCGAGGCGGCGGTGAGCTGCTTCAAAGCCACTCCTCGCGCAGCAGCTCCAGGCGCTCAAACACGACACGATCGCTGACGATGAACAGATCGGCTTCGCCGCCCATCGCCTGATGGGTCACCCAGTGCCAGGAAGGAATGGTGAAGACGTCGTTCGGACCCCACTCAAACTCGGCGTCGCCGACTCGCGATCGACCGTGGCCGGACACGACAAGGCACATCGAGGTATAGGCGCCTCGGCGGGTCCGCGTGGGTGAATCGGCATTGAGGCGCATGGCATAGCAGTCGAGTGTGGGCATGACTGCGCCGCCTGTGGCGGGGTTGACGTAGCGCACGGTGCGCGACCCGTCTGCGCCCGCTGCGGTGGCCGCGAGCGTGTCACGGGTGGCCGCGCCGGGGTAGTGGAATTTGGGCGAGCAGCCCGGTACCGTCGCCGCCTCCGGGGAGGCGAGCCCGGCCGCCTGCCAGATACGCTCCTCGCCCGCGTCCACCTTCCAGAAATCATCATCCGTCGAGTCGCCCGCCTCGAAAAAATGCGCGTTGAGTGCGCAGAGCAGCGGCATGTTGGCGGCGTCAAACCAGATGATTCGTCGGTTGCTCTGATTAATGTGGCCATGCCAGGCCATGGGCGGGGTGAGGATCAGGTCGCCTGAGCGCATTTCGCACCAGCGGCCATTGACGATGGTGGCGGCACCTTCGGCCTGCACGGCAAACCGTAAGGCCGCACCCGTATGCCGGTGGGGGCGCGCCTGCTCGCCTGGATCGAGGACCGTGAATGCGCCGAGCATGTTGGCACTGGTCGCCGTGTCACCGCCGAAGTTCGGATGGGTCATGATGAGCGCGCGCCGCTCGATTTCCTCGATGGGCACCTCCGACACCGCACGCTGCAACAGCGGCTCGGTGTCGCGCCAGCGCCAGATGAACGGTGTATCGCGAGGTTTGGGCTCGCGTGGCGTGATGCGCTTGTAGCGATCCCAGAGCGGATGGAGGTTCGCCCGATACAGATCGGCGAGATACGGCGAGGGGTCGTTACCCCCGCCCGCGACTGCGTCATTCATGACCCGGATCTCCGGCGTGAAGCCTTGAAGGCGATTATTTCGGAAGCTTCTGATCGATGTTGCCGCTGTCGATCAGCACATGCTTGATAAACACCCGCGGTTCGACCTTGCTGCCTTTAAGGTACTCGGACAGAACATCGACGCCCATCCGCCCCCAGAGCACCGGGTTCAGCTCGACCGTCATGGCGAGATTACCCTCCTTGAGCGAACGCAGCGCCGGCGGCACCCCATTCATGCCGGTGACCAGCGTCTTGCCTTTGCGGTTGGCGGCAAGCACCGCCTGCGTGGCGCCAAGCGCGACATCATCATTGGCGGTGTAGATGGCTGCCAGATCGGGATTGGCCACCAGCACATCTTCGGTGTTCTTGAGACCGCGCTCGCGGGTCAGCGGCCCGTCGTTGCGGAACACCACCCGGATATCGGGATACTTGGCCATGATTTCGGTGTAGCCCTCGGCGAGGTTGCGGAAGGTGGGCGCACCAGAGGGGCCGAGCAGCATCGCTACCTTGCCTTTGCCGCCAATGCTCTTGGCGGTCCACTCAGCAATATCGCGACCAATCTGCTTTTCGTCCATAGCAACATGGAGCGTCTGGTTGGGCGAGGTGGAGCCACGCGCCACCGATACGATGGGGACCTTACCTGCAGCTGCGGCATCGTAGGCCGCGTTCACGCCTGTGGCATCGATCGGCGAGATGAGCACCCCTTTGACGCCCCGAGCCACCAGATCCTGTACGCCATTGATCTGCTTGAGCTTGTCTTCATTGGACGAGACCGACACCACTTCCCAGCCGAGTTCGCCAGCGCGGGCGCGAATGCCTCGCATCATTGCAATGTAGAACGGATTGTCGTCTTGCGGCAGCGACACGCCGATCGTGATTTTTCCCTGGGCATGAGCGACAGTGAGCGGGGCGGATAGTGTGGTGAAGGCGGCCAGAGCTGCCATCAGAAGCGTGCGACGCATGGGTTATCTCCTGGGTGGGGTGAGTAGGGATGGTTTGAATGCTAACGCTTGGAGCGCAGGCTGTCTGCTGCGGCGGCGGCGATGATCACCACGCCAATCGCGACGCGCTGCCAGTAGGAATCGACATTCAGCAGGTTCAGGCTGTTGCCGAGCACGATCATGATGAACACGCCGATCACGCTCTTATAGAGCGTGCCTTCGCCACCGTGCAGGGCGGCGCCGCCCAGCACCACCGCGGCGATTGCGGTCAGCTCATAAAATTCGCCCGCCGTGGGTTGACCCGATTGCAGGCGCGCGGCGAGCATCACGCCGGCCACGCCCGCCAGCGCGCCGCAGATGACATAGGTGGATGCAGTGATTCGTGCAACCGGAACGCCCGACAGATAGGCGGCTTCGCGACCGCCACCGGTCGCGTAGATGTGCCGGCCAAAGGGTGTGGCATGCATGACCCAGGACAGCACAACGAGCAGCACAATAGGCACCCAGACGAGCGCGTGCAGACCCAGGATTCGAGCAGAGCCAAAGCCCACGAAGGCGGAGGGCAGACCCTCGTCGCCTTCGACGGGGGCGCCGCCCGTGATCAGGAACACTACGCCCCGAACCAGCACCATGGTGCCAAGCGTGGTGATGAAGGGATTGACCCGAAGATAGGCGATGACCAGGCCGTTCACCAGGCCCACCAGCGCACCCACGAGCACACCTGCCACGACGCCTGCGCCGATCCCTGCCTCAAGCATGACCATGGCCGACACGCAGCCCGCCAGCGCGGCGGTCGATCCCACCGATAGATCGAATCCTCCTCCAATGATGACGAAGGTCATGCCGATTGCGATCACCGCCATGATTGAGGACTGGACCAGGATGTTGTTGAGGTTCACCGGAGACAGAAAGCGATCGGTCAGCAATGCGGTCGCAGCGCAAAGCACAAGGAGCGTGACAAGCGGAATCTGGCCGAGAAGCCGGGATGAAACAGAGTGTGAAGCCATCAGCGTGTCCTCTCGAGCGAAGCGCGCAGACGCGCCTCGTTCATGCCATCGGCGCGTTCAACGCGACCAATAATCTGCCGCTCGCGCATCGCAAGCACCGAATCGCACAAGCGAGCCAGTTCGCCCAGGTCGCTGGAACTCACCAGTACGCCGCCGCCGTCCTGGGTGAAGCGCCGGATCAGCGCATGCACATGCATCTTGGCGGCAATATCGATGCCGTGGGTGGGCTCATCGAGCAGGAGAACCGACACACGGCGCGCTAGCCATTTGGCGAGGATGACCTTCTGCTGGTTACCGCCCGACAGCGATCCCACCCTGACCTCCGGGCGGCGAGGGCGGATGTCCATCAGATCCATCATTTCATTGACCAGGGCGTCGGCGCGTGAGCGGTCGATTCTGAAAATTGAGCCAATCTGAAACAGGTTGGGCAGCAGAATGTTGTCGCGCACCGATTGGTTCATGACCAGCCCGAGCGAGCGTGTGCCCGGGACCAGGCCGATTCCCTGTGCGATCGCATCGCCCGGCTGCCGCAGGAGCACGGTCGCTCCGCCGGCGCGCCGAACGGTCACCGGCTCAGGCCCCGCGCCGAACAGTCCGCGCACCTTGAGATCGGCGCCGCTCCCCAGCAAGCCGGCGATGCCAAGGGTCTGCCCGGCGCGAAGCGAGATCGGGGCTTGCGCGACCTGCTCGGCGATCAACTCTGGCCCATGCGGGCGGGTAGCGTTATCTTCGTGGGCGGCCGCGCGACCGGTCATTGCTTCAATCAGGTCGCCGATCGAAAACTGGCCTTTCTCGCAGACGGTGACCACTCGGCCATCCCGAAGCACTGTGCAGCGATCGGCGAGCGAGACGATTTCGTCTAGCCGATGCGAGATATAGATGATGGCGGTACCGGCCGCCTTCATTTGTGCCAACACCGAAAAAAGGCGGTCAATTTCACGCGACTCGAGCGCAGCCGTCGGCTCATCCAGAATGAAGACGTTGCACTGCCGACGCAGCGCCTTGGCGATGGCCACGAGTTGCTGTTCGGCAAAGCTGAGTGAGCGGATTGGCTCGCGCACGTCCACATCGAGATTCAGTTGGGCGAGCTGCGCGCTGGCCTCGGCATTCATACGCGCGCGATCAATGGCGGGAACGATGCCAAACCGACGCCGCATCGGAAGGCTGCCCAGCATCAGGTTCTCGGCAATCGACAGTGCAGGCACCATCCGCAATTCCTGCGGAATCGTGACAATCCCTCCCGCGATCGCTGCCCTCGGGCTGCCGAAACGAACCGTCTGCCCTGCAACCTCAATCGTGCCGGAGTCGGCCTGATGTATGCCGCTCAGAATTCGGATGAGCGTCGATTTCCCTGCCCCGTTCTCGCCCACCAGCGCATGGATCTCACCCGTTGCGACGATGAAGTCGACCTCATGGAGCGCCTGGGTAGCCCCGAACGACTTGGAAAGCGCACGGACCCGAACGGCCTCACGATCGACCGCGGCCGGGCTCGAGATGCTGCGGGATTCGGGCCCGATCGACGGCGGCACCTGCTGAATCCTCAGGTGATGCTGATGCGTCGAACCTGCATGGCGGGGTCGACGATCCGGCCTTTGTCGATAATGACCTGACCGTCCAGCATGACGGTGCAGTCGCGCATCGGCACGTCATAGTGCCCACGCGTGGTGCGCTTGCCACCGCCCTGCGAATTGGGCCCGGTGGAAAACAGGAAATTACCCGCGAACACGCGAGCGCCTGCGCGGTGACGTTCCGGTTCCTCGCCGTGCAGTGCCATGGCATACCACCGGGCCTGCGGGTTGAGCCCCCAGCCCAGATGCGACACCGCATACGGGTCGCGGTCGGCGTCATGCGCTTTGCCATCGTCCAGCCAGTCGCGCATCAGTTTGGCATCGAGCCCGCCTTCGATTTGGGTGACAAAACCATCGTTGATCTCGAGGCGAATCGCATCTTGAACATAGCGACAGTAGGGCAGGATGACGATATCGCCGGGTTG
>JAGWXN010000246.1 GCA_018969885.1 Betaproteobacteria bacterium
CACGATCCTGCTCAAGCACCTGCCAGTGGCGGGCTTCGAGCCGGTTCCGGTAAAGAAAGCGCCAGGTGTCACGCTCCCAACCCTGCACGCGGCGATTACGCCAGAAGAAGTTCGCGCAGAGCGTATCGGAGATGGGCGTGGACATGAAGATGATGCCGAAGTTGCCGCCGGGCCCACCCGATCTGGGATAAGGAATTTCCAGTCGCGCGTAGAGGGCGCCGGTGTCACACCACTCGCTCCAGTCGAAATTCACATCACGCTGCGTGACCTTCTCGAAGCGAAAGCCGATCGGTGTATCGCGCACCTGAAAATCTGCGCGGACATCGCCTGCTGCCATGGAGTGTGACTGCCGATGCAGAAAGCTGCCATGCATGGGGTCCAGGTTGTTGTCGATCAGGTAGCGGTAAGCGGTTCGCCATTCGGCGTAGCAGAGAAATGCGTCATATTCGTCGGAGGCCAACTGCTCGGGCGGCTCGAACGCACACGGTTCCGGATGAAGCGAATCGCCCACATAGGCAAAGATTGCCCCTTTCAGTTCGCGCGCCGGATAGGTGCGAACTGCCATCTGCCCCTCAAGCCTGCAGCCTGGACTGCCCGGCACCGACAGCACCTTACCGGTCGTGGAGACCTCCACGCCGTGATACGCGCACGCGAGCCGATCGCCCAGGTGACGCCCAAGGGAGAGCGGCGCGCCGCGATGCGGGCAGTGATCATCCTGCACGCACACGGTGCCTGAAGCGTCGCGCCACAGTACGAGCTTGAGCCCGAGCCGATAAAGCGACACGGGTCGATCGGTCACAAAATGCGATGGACAGAGCGGATGCCAGCGGTTACGCAGCCCCATGCGGAGCAGGGTCTCGATTTCTTCATCGGTGGGGTCAATCGTCATGTGTGCCTCAGCGACCGAGTTGCGCCATGACATCGCGGTAGCGCGCCTCGGTCCAGGGCTCCCCCGCCGGCGTACGCAGCCCCTCTGCGTTCAACCGCGCGACCAGGCCTGGAAGATCCCAAATCCCCGCCGCAAACGCAGCCTCGATTGCTGAGGCCAGTGCGTTCTCATCATCGGTTGGCGGAGCCCGGCGGGCCTGGTGCGGCTGCATCCAGGGCTCGGGAAATCTGCGATCGCCAAACGGATTCATGACCGCTCTCCTGGCTGGGGCGGCGGCGCCGACCATTCGCCCGCATGAGCGCGCGCGCGGATCCGCTCACGCACGGGCACGAAGTCGTAGGTGGGAAAGAATTCGGTGGTGAACACCCCCCAGGCCGAGCGCTCCAGTTCGACATTGACCATCGCCAGTTTGTCGGGCGGCAGGCGCAGGGTGACGATCTGACCAATCCCCATCACCACATTCCACGACACGATGTCCACGCCTTCCGGCGGAAACCGGTCCCACCAGTTGCGCTCGGCAAGTGTGCGCTGAAGCTGGTCGAGGTTCTGCGACTGATCATGCCGAAGGAACACGGTAAGCATGATGGTTTCGCCGCTCGGATTCATCCCCGCCCCCTGCTGAAAAGTGACAGGCCGATGCTACTATGTGACCCACTAAAACACACGCGCAGCGCCGGTCCCGGCGCAAGCGTCAACCCCGTCAGGAGGAGCTTATGAATCGTCTCGCCGGCACCCTCGCGGCCCTTTCGCTTTCTGCCGCCACCCTCATTGCCTGCACTGCGGCGCAGGCGCAAGCCCCGCAAAAACTGGAAGAGGTGGCCTACCTGCTGCCTGCCCCGCCCACCCTGCCAGCGTTTGCGCCCTGGGTGCTCGCGCAGCAGCGCGGCTACTACGCCCGCGAGGGCCTGAAGGTGAACTTCCTGGTCGCCAAGGGCGGGGTTGATGTGGCCAAGCAGGTCGGCGCGGGTAATGCGCCCATCGGCGGTGGAATCGGCGACACGCCCATCATCGTGCGCGCCCAAGGCGTGCCGGTCAAAGCAGTCGCCCTGATCGGTGGCCGCGCACTCCATCACCTTCATGTTCTCGATACCGCGGGCATCAAGAAAGTGGCTGATCTCAAGGGCCGCACCATCACCGTCATGTCCTATCAGGACACGTCCTACTACGTGCTCCTGGGCGTTCTGGCGTCGGCGGGGCTCACCAAAAATGATGTCGAGGTGCAGGCGGCTGGCCCGGTGGGCGTCTGGCAGCAGCCCGCCACCGGCAAGGCTCAGGCGTTTGCGGGTCCAGTTGATTTCGCGATCAGTGCCCGTGGCGCTGGCGCCAAGGTCACCACGGTCGCCTCCGACCAGTTCATCCCCACCACCACGCAGGCCATCCTTGCCTCGGACGACATGATCGCCAAGCGGCCCGAGCTCATCCAGAAACTGGTTCGCGCCACCCTCGCCGGGCTTGCCGACATCATGAAAGATCCGAAGGCCGTCGTCCCTGATTTCGTTGCCGGTTCGCCCACCTTCAAAGGCCGCGAAGCATTCCTTGAAGACGTGTTCAGCCAGTACACCGAGTACACCTACCAGGGTGCGGGCCCGCTCGGGGCCATCGACGCCGAAAAGCTCTCCGCCATTCAGAAGTTTTACGTGTCTCAGGGCATCGTTCCCAAGGAAACACCGGTCGCTGAACTGTTCACCAACCAGTTCGTCGGCCGCTGATGTCCACCGGCGCAACTGGCGCTGCGCAAGGCGTTGCCACGCTGCTGGTGGGCAGCGTACCGCTCAGGGATTCGGCGACCGTTTTTCAGACGGCCGCGCAAACACTGGGACGCAGCGCGCGGCGCCTGCCCGACGGCGAGACCGGCCGCCGCAGTAACTGGATCGCCTGGCAGCGCGCCGTATTTGGAGCGGTTACTGCGCTGGTTGAATCTGGAGCGCGCGAGCGCGATTACCAGCTGTTTCCACCGTTCACACTGCGCCCCGGCGCACAACCCTCCGACGTTCGCTTCGGCCCACTCGGGTTCGCAGCCGAAGCCATCGAATCCTGGAAGGTCTTTCAGGCGCTAAAGACCCGCGGCACCATTGCGCCGGACACACGTCTGCAGGTCGCGCTCCCAACCGCCTGGGCACCGGTCTATTCCTTCATCAGCTACCGCTGGCAGCGCGCGATTCACCCGATCTACGAAGCCGCGCTGCTGGCCGAACTGGCCTCGCTCTTCGAGGTCATTCCAGCCGATTCACTCTGCATTCAGTGGGACGTGGCAACCGAAATGAGCTGGTGGGAGCGGGTCTATCCCGCCCCCTTCGACGACATTGAAAGCGGCATACTCGACAGTGTCGCCAGGCTGCTGAACGCGGTGCCCGCCGGAGTGGAACTCGGGCTTCACCTCTGCTATGGCAGCATGAACAATCAGCACTGGAAAGAGCCCGTGGACACGGCAAACCTGGTGGCCGTGGCCAACGGACTGATTGCGCGAACCACACGGCACCTGGATTTTCTTCATCTACCAGTGCCCCAGAACCGGACTGACTCCGATTATTTCGCCCCGCTTGGCGGTCTGCGTCTTGCGCCCGGGAGCGAGCTGTTTCTGGGGCTACTGCATCTGGATGATGGCGTCGACGGTGCGCTCGAGCGAATTCACGCCGCGCGGCCGTTCGCGCCGGCCTTCGGCATTGCCTGCGAATGCGGGCTCGGGCGGCGGCCCGCCGAGTCGGTGGGTAGCTGGCTGCAACTACACGCCGATGTCGCGCGCCATCTCGTCGGTTAAGGGAATCGCCGGTTAAGGGAATCGCCGGTTAACATTCCTCTTTTCCGCACGACAGTGCGCGCCAACCAAGGAAAGCCATGAACCCACGCGCCCGCATTTTCCTGCCCCTGCTCGCCGCCGCCCTGGCCGCGGTGAGTTCGCAGGCGAGTGCCCAGTCCTACCCCACCAAGCCCATCGTTCTGGTTGTGCCGTTCGCGGCGGGCGGCCCCACCGATGTGGTCGCGCGCATGATCTCGGGCCCGATGGGCAAATCGCTGGGTACAACGGTGGTGGTGGAAAACACTGTAGGCGCAGGCGGCACCATCGCTTCACAGCGCGTTGCCAAATCAAACCCTGATGGCTACACCGTGCTGATCCATCACATGGGGATGGCCACTGCGCCGGCGCTCTACCGTCGGCTGTCTTTCGACCCGCTCGCGAGCTTCGAATACATCGGCCAGGCGCTTGATGTTCCCATGACAATGCTGGCCCGGAAAGATTTTCCCGCTGAAAACCTGCAGCAGCTGATTGCCTATGTAAAGGCCAACAAGGACAAGGTCACGCTTGCCAACGCGGGCCTGGGTGCGGTCTCGCATCTGTGCGGCATGATGTTCATGTCCGCGATCGCCACCGACCTCACCACCGTTCCCTACAAAGGGACGGGCCCAGCCATGACCGATCTGCTGGGCGGCCAGGTCGACCTTCTTTGCGACCAGACCACACAGACGGTTCCGATGATCCGCGACGGGCGGGTGAAGATTTACGGCGTCACCTCCACCAGCCGGTTGGCAGCGCTACCCAGCGTGCCAACCCTTGATGAACAGGGGCTCAAGGGCTTCGAAGTGAAGGTCTGGCACGGCGTCTACGCCCCCAAGGGCACGCCGCGTGACATCACTGAAAAGCTCACCCGTTCGCTTCGTGAAGCGCTCACCGACGCGGCGGTCGTCAAACGGATGGCCGATCTGAGTTCGGACATTCCGCCCGCTGACAAAATTTCCCCTGAGGGACTGCGCACACATCTCCAGGCAGAAATCGCCAAGTGGGGACCGGTCATCAAGAAAGCGGGCGTATTCGCGGACTGACCGCCCAGATTCCAAGCGTGCGGTCTGGGCATCACAGATCATTCCCACTCAACGACGGAGACACGGCATGACGACACCGACCAAGTATCAACTCGATGAAGCACAGATGCCGCGCGCCTGGTACAACATTCAGGCCGACCTGCCGGTGGCGCTGCCTCCGGTCCTCCATCCAGGCACGTTGCAGCCCATCGGCCCGGCAGATCTGGCTCCGCTCTTTCCCATGGACCTGATCCTTCAGGAAGTCAGCACCGAGCGCGAGATCGAGATTCCGGAGCC
>JAGWXN010000247.1 GCA_018969885.1 Betaproteobacteria bacterium
AGCATCGTCGAGGTGACCGAGCGTGCGCATCGCCGACTGGTGGGGCGCTTCGTCAACGAGCGCGGCGTGCACATCGTGATTCCGGAAGATCAGCGAATCAAGCACGACATCATCGTTGCACCGGCTGACACGGGGGGTGCGCAACACGGCCAGGTGGTCACGATTGAAATTGTGAGTCCGCCCGCCAACGGCGCGCCGCCGATCGGTCGCGTGGTTGAGGTGCTGGGTGAAATCGGTGACCCCGGTATGGAAATCGAAATTGCAGTGCGGAAGTTCGACGTTCCGCATCAGTTCCGACCGCCGGCGGTCGAACAGGCCTCGCGCTTTCCGCAGCGCGTGCGCCCCGCCGACCTTCGCGACCGTGTTGATTTGCGAGATGTCCCGCTGGTCACGATCGACGGACAGGATGCGCGTGACTTTGATGATGCCGTCTACTGTGAGCCTATTGAGTTTGACGCTCAGGAGATGCCGGTTCTGGACGGCGGTCTGGGCGAAGGTTCAGAAGCATGGGCGGCAGCCGCGGGCACGGATGGATCGCACGCTGGCGCGTCCGCAGCGACGGTCGCCGCGGCGGCCACTGCCAGTCCTGCGGCAGGCAAACGTCGTCGCGCTGGCGCGCCGAAACGGAAGGAGTCCGGATTCCGCCTGCTGGTGGCGATCGCCGATGTGTCCCACTACGTGCGCCCCGGAGACGCTCTCGATACCGATGCGCTGGAGCGTTGCACGTCGGTCTATTTCCCGCGTCGCGTGATTCCAATGCTGCCCGAGGCCCTGTCAAACGGGCTCTGTTCCCTGAACCCTGACGTCGACCGGCTGGTGCTGGTGTGTGATCTGGTGGTGGACCTGCAGGGACGCATCCGCGCCTACCAGTTCTATGAAGCTGTCATGCACTCGGCCGCCCGGCTCACCTACGACGAAGTCTGGACGCTGCTGTCGGGCGCGGCGGGTCTCCGTGCAAACGTGGCGGCCAATCGTGCCGCACTCTTGCCCCATCTGCAGCAACTGCACGAGCTCTATCGGGTGTTCGCAGGTGCGCGGTCGCGGCGCGGGGCGCTGGAACTCGAAACCGTTGAGACCAAGATCGTCTGCGATCCGCTTGGGCGGATCGAGCGCATCGTGCCGTCGGTACGTAATGACGCGCACCGGTTAATCGAGGAATGCATGCTGGCTGCCAATGTGTGTGCAGCGGATTTCTTACAGCGCCGCGAGCATGCGGGTCTCTATCGGGTGCACGAGGGGCCAACCCCTGAGAAGCTGGCACGGCTGCGCGAGTTTCTGCGCAGTGTGGGGCTTTCGCTAGGGGGGGGCGATCAGCCGACTCCTCATGATTACGCCACCCTGGCTGCGGCAGTGCGGCTACGCCCCGACAACGTACTGCTTCAGTCCATGTTGTTGCGGTCGATGCAGCAGGCCATCTATTCCCCTGACAACAGCGGTCATTTCGGCCTCGCCTACACCGCGTACACCCACTTCACCTCGCCGATTCGTCGCTACCCCGACCTGCTCACCCACCGGGTCATCAAAGCGCTGCTGCGTGATGCTCGCTATCAACCCCGGGTCGACGAATCGGCCGAGCCTGGGCTGCTGCTTCAACCGCTCGCTGAACCCCGCGCGGCCGGGGCAAGTCCTTCGCGCGGCAGGCGTCGTACCGCGGACAGCGAGCATGCTGAAGTGCTCGAGACCTGGCGTACGCTCGGCGCGGTGTGTTCGGCCAATGAACGTCGGGCTGATGAGGCCTCGCGCGATGTCGAGGCCTGGCTCAAGTGTCAGTTCATGCGCGAGCGCGTGGGCGAACAGTTCCGTGGCCGCATCACCGGTGTTGCTCCATTCGGATTATTCGTGACGCTCGATGATCTGTTCGTTGAAGGGCTGGTCCATGTGTCTGAGCTCGGGGGCGAATACTTTCAGTTCAACGAAGCCGCACACGAACTTCGGGGCGAGCGCACGGGTCGGCGTTTTCGGCTCACCGACGAACTTGCGGTACAGGTGTCGCGGGTTGATCTCGAGGCACGGCGGATCGAATTCCGAATGGTGCAGCGCGCCTCGGAATGGGTAAAGGGCGCACCACGGCCGCGGTCTGGCAGCGGGGGGGCGATCGGCGACGCTGCGCCTGACGCCACGCCCGCGATTGCAGGCGATGGCGTGCCCGACCCGCTATCGCCTGTTCCGCCAGGGACAAAGCGCCTGCGTAAAGCCGCTCCCGCCAAAACCGAATCTGTCGAGCGTGCGCGGGGCGAGCGGCTCGCAGCCCGCCGTAAACGTCCCGGTCCCCCGCGCCGCAAGGGCCCGTCGGGTCGTCGCAGCAAGCGAAGGTAGCGAATCATGAGAATTTTCGGGTTCCATGCGGTATTGGCTCGCCTCAAGCGCGATCCTGGTGGCATCACTGAACTCTATGTTGATACCGGCCGAAACGATCCCAGAATGCGCGAGTTGGAGCGGCTCGCTCAGAGTGCGGGCGTGAGCCTCCACGGCGTCGATGGCCAGCGAATCGAGCGCATGTGCCCCGGTAAGCGTCATCAGGGGGTGGTGGCTTTATCCGAGGTGAGCGTGCCCAGCATCACGCTTGACGAGTTGCTTACTGGATCGGATACCAGCCCGCAGGCGCCAATCACCCTGTTACTGCTCGACGGGGTGACCGATCCGCGTAATCTGGGTGCGTGTTTGAGGGTGGCGGACGGGGCGGGTGTCTCTGCGGTGATCGCACCCAAGGATCATGCCTGTGCGCTCACCGAAGCGGCGATTCAGACCGCGAGCGGGGCCGCTGAGAGCGTGCCTTATCTCATGGTCACCAATCTTGCGCGTACCATCGATACGCTTCAGGAAAACGGTTTCCAGGTGATCGGCGCCGCCGACGAGAGCGCGGACGATCTCTACGCTGCCGAACTGGGGGGCCGTATCGCCTGGGTGCTGGGGGCTGAAGGCAAAGGGCTCAGGCGCTTGACGAGAGAGCGCTGCGACCGTCTGGTTCGCATCCCGATGCACGGGCAGGTAGAGAGCCTGAACGTGTCGGTGGCGGCCGGGGTGATCCTGTATGAAACGCTCAGACAGAGACAGATGCTGAACCGCGTTCAGCAAGCCGGCTGACTGACCCACGCGTATACGGATGGAACAAGCGCCGCGCCCTGGCGGCGGCGCTGCTGATCGCGAAAGCGCCACGGCGGCATGGGCTCGGGATGCGCCCATAAGCCCAGCCCGGTGTCGCGCGCCTGCTGCTCCGCGCGTGCGTACTCACGGCGGTCGCGCGGTGCCTGCTCCGATTCATAGCGCTTGTAGTGCCAGGCCATGCCTGCGCGCACCTGCTCCAGGCCCACGTCGGTTTCGCCGGCCAGCACGCGGGCGACGGTGCGTCCATAGGGGTCTCGCTTGATCGGAATGATGGTGAGCGATTTGCCCTCAACGAGTGCGAGTAGCGACCGGCGCGCCACATCGCCGTGGGGCTGGTTTTTTTCCGGTGCATCAATGGCCGACAGACGAATCGGGATCCGTCTGCCATCTTCGGTCCGAACAACGAATGAGTCGCCATCAGACAGCTGCTGAATCCTTGCCTGAAAGGGGGCCTCTCGCTCGGTGCGATTTGGCGCTTCGATGTAGGGTGGGGTACCCAACCACTGCGCGAGCGCAGCAACCGGGGCGATCAACGCAAGGAGCGCAACGATCAGGTTCATACGACCGATTATAGGTCGGTCAGCCGCCACGATCAGCGGGCTTGTGCGGGCGCAAGATGCGCCGTCCCCGCGCGCGGGACACTGCCTGCTCGATCAGGTGGGCGAGCACGCGGGGTGATCGCACCGGATTGTCAGGAGCGGAAATGAGCAATGTCGGAACGATCATGTCGCGCGAACCTGTCACCTGTACTGAGGATCTTCTCCTGCAGCAGGTGGCTGCGCTGATGCGATCCAGGCATGTGGGATCGGTGGTGGTGGTATCGGGGGAGGGTCTGACCCGTCGCCCGGTTGGGGTGGTCACCGATCGGGACATCGTGGTGGAAGTGGTGGCCACTGGGCTCGATGCCGCGGCGATCACCGCCGGTGACATCGTTGTGCGACCGGCTGTCACTGCACACGATAGTGATTCGCTGGGCGAGGCGATTCAGAAGATGCGAAGCCGTGGGGTCAGGCGCCTGCCGGTGGTTGATATTCGCGGCGAATTGGTGGGTGTGCTGAGTAGCGACGATCTGTCGCAGGCGCTCTCCCACGAACTCGCCATGCTGGTGCGGGTAGCTGAGCATCAGCCCTCTCAGGAAGCGCGTGTGCGGCCCTGATGGGTTACTTCGGTGCGCGATGGGCGGGCACTGAGTGCCGTTGAGAGGGCTCTGGCGAGCCGCAATGCTCGCCAGGCGAGCCAGCCCGTTGAGACAGCGGCCTGCGTGATCACCCGCGCGCGCCGATAGGTAACGAGAACCAGCGCAGCCGTGATCACGACGCTGATAGCGAATACCGGAAGGCGTTTGGATGGGCGTTGCTCGATACGTGATGGGATGAGCGATTGGAAGCGAGCGGCTAAGCCTTTCCGCTGGCGGGTGATTCGTTGCCGGATTGCTGCGACACGCGCCTGCGGTGAGTGGGGCGAGGCCGATGCCTGCCGGTTTGCGTCAGGGGTGCTCATGGTCGGGGTTGGCCGTTCGCGGAGGCGGGGATTCGCGTCCAGTGTCTGTCGTTTGAAGGGAGTCGAGATCGGTGCGAAGCTCCGCCAGGCTTCCCGCAAAGGTGCCGAACCGGGCCAGTCTCGCGCTCCACACAAACAGCCCCAGCGCGACCACGACCAGCACACAGGCAGCAAGGGCCGCAGCAACGGCGCGCGATGATTCGGGAACGGCCATGACCACTGCAGTGATCGCAGTCAGCACCGCGAGGGACATCAGGGCGACGGCGGCGAGCCCTGCGAGCAGGGCTCGCAAGGCGGTGGCGATGAGCCATTCGAACTCGGTTGCGACCAGAGTCAGCCGCGTGAGCAGCAGTTCGCCGAACGCAACACCGA
>JAGWXN010000248.1 GCA_018969885.1 Betaproteobacteria bacterium
GACCACCGCCCCCACGCTGGGGCGGTTCTCCACCACCACCGGTTGACGCAGACGCTCAGAGAGCTTCTCGGCGAGAAGCCGCGCCATGAAATCCACGCCACCGCTGGCGGCGTAGCCCACCACCAGCGTAACCGGACGGCTTGGCCAGTCCGCGGCTGCTGTCTGGGCCTGCGCGGCCCCCGACGCGAAGGCGAGCGCGAACGAGGCTGCCAGGGCGGCTGCACCCGGCAGAACGTGGCGACGCGTGGCCGATACTCGGGCGAGCCGGGTTGCGACGACAGAGGAATGGATGAGGGACATCTTGGTCTCCGTAATAAATGATCAGTTATTGCAGACCGATCTGAACATTCAGCACTGCCGAGCGCCCGGAATCAAGTGCGGCAAGGCAACGGGCGATAGCAGGCTCGACCTCGGCGGGGTCGCTCAATCGTTCACCGTAGGCGCCAAAGGCCTCACCCACCTTTTCGAAGCGGCGGGTGGCACCTTGCAGTCGGGCGTGATATTCGTCTTCGGCCGCCGATGCACCGTCGGGATACACCCGCAGCACGGCCTCCTTCACGGCCTGCCAGCCCCCGTTATCCAGAATGACGGTGAAGATTGGCAAACCGTAGCGTTCCGCCGTGGCATAGACCGAGCTCGGCGTCCCGAGGTGAAACGCGCCATCGCCGAGCACATGAACCGCGCGAACATGGGGCCGGGCGAGCTTCACGCCCAAGGCCATACTGCCGCTGTAGCCCAGCCCGCCCCCGGCCCCCCCGATGAAGCTGTGCGGCTCGGTTCGGATGATCTGGTTGAGCACGGCAGGCGAATTCCGAACCGCTTCATTGATCACGACATCATTGGGGGCCAGTGCCCGCGATAGCGCCGCGCACACATGGGCTGCCGACAGCGCGCCAGCCTCGCCGGGTTTGGCCGCCGCGCGCTTCAGTGCCTCGGCCCGAGCAGCAGCCGCCGCATCGAGCTCCCGCATCCGCCGCTCCACGCGGGCGCGAAAACCGTCATCGGCGCGGGCGCGCACCAGGGCACTGACCTGGCGTAGGACCGTGGCAACATCGGCCTGCATGCGTAGATCGGTCGCAAATCCCCACATCGGAAAGTCCTGCTTGATTGGATCTACATCGACATGCGCCCACCAGGTACCCGCCTCGGGTTGCACAAAGCGCGGCAGCCACGGCACGTCAATATCAACCAGCAGACCCACATCTGCCCCAGGCAGTACCGCCGCCGGATCAAAGCCCGCAAAACACGGGGATTGACGCGAGATACCCAGCGCGCTGGGCATGTAATCAACCACACGAATTCCACACAGACGAGCGAGTTCCTCGATCGCCGCCACGGCCTCGGCACGTCGCCCGGCGTAGGACGTGATCAGGATCGGACGCTCGGCTGCGATGAGTCGGTCAGCAATCAAGCCCGCCCGTGCGTCGTCAACCCCGCCCAGCCGGGCCGGCCCAAAGCGGACCGCATCGAAATGCTGGTCGGGCGGCACGGCAGGCGACTCAGCCAGCACCTCCCGAGGCAGCGTCATGTAAACCGGACCGGGCGGATCGGACTGCATGACACTGTGCGCGCGCCTTAGCGCCTCGCGCGCCACGACTGCGGTCGGTAGGTTGTATTCCCACTTGACGTAGGGCCGCACCAGGCTGCCAATATCAAACGGATCCTGGATGAAGTGCACATAGTTGTCCCGCGACCCGGGGAGCTCACCGCGCAAGGTATAAGGCGCTTTGCCCGCCATCAGCAAGGCGGGAAGCCGCGCGCGCTGCAGATTGTGCGCGCCCATCGAAGCATTGGCCGTGCCGGAATCGACATGAACCAGCACGCCCTGCCCTTCGCCCGTGACCGCCGCATAGCCCGCTGCCATATGGACGGCCACGTTTTCATGGGGGCAGAGAACCACCTCGGGTAATGCGCGCCCAGCCGCGCGAAACCGAGCCATTTCCTCGATCAGGCTCACATGATCCGTGCCCATGTTTGCAAACAGGCAGCGAATGCCCAGGTCAGTGAGCCCTTCCAGGAAATGCGCAGCGCCCGTGTCAGGCGTGGCCGTCGACGGTGGCTCGGAGGGTGAAGCCGATGGCAGCGCTGAAACGGCAGCGGAACTCGGGGCGTTCAAGGCAGTCTCCGGATGGGAAAATGATGGAGCGCGACTCTATCGCGTCCGCGCGCCGAAGGCGAGGCGCGACCTGATTTGACAGGTCAATTGCGCATCGGAGAAAGTGGAAGACCGCCTTCCCCCAATCGCGCCCATGTCTCTCCGCGAACATTTCCTGCTCGACTCTGGGCTCATCTTTCTGAATCATGGCTCGTTCGGCGCCTGCCCTCGCGAGGTACTCGAGGCACAGTGGCGCTGGCAACTTGAGATGGAACGCAATCCGGTTGAATTTTTGGGCCGGCGTTCAGCCGAACTGCTGTTTCGCGCGCGTGCCGTGCTTGCCGCCGAACTGACGACCCGCCCCGACGATCTGATTTTTCTGCCGAACGCCACCACTGGCGTCAACATGGTGGCGCAATCGCTCGCGCTGTCTCCGGGCGACGAAGTGCTGGGCACCGACCTGGAGTACGGCGCCTGCGAGGCCGCCTGGGAGCGAATGTGTGCAAAGCACGGTGCGCACTATCGTCGGGTCACGATTCCGCTCCCCTACAACAGGGAGCAGGTCGTTGAACGGATGATGGCAGCCGCAACCCCGCGCACCCGGCTCATTTTCGCGAGCCACATCACTTCGACCACCGCCCTCATTTTGCCAGTGGCCGATCTGTGCGCCGCCGCTCGTGAACGCGGCATTCTCACCCTGATCGATGGCGCTCACGCACCAGGACAGATCGCCTTGTCAATCGACGCGATCGGCGCTGATTTCTATGTTGGCAACTGCCACAAGTGGCTCTGCGCCCCCAAGGGCGCAGGTTTTCTGCATGCTTCCCCTGCAAGGCAGGATTGCCTCGACGCATCAGTCATCAGTTGGGGCTATGCCGGGCACGCAGGCGGTCACACCGGATTCGAAGCCTATCTGGGTCGCACACCCTTCGAGCAGCGTCTGCAGTGGCAGGGCACGCGTGACCTCTCAGCCTGGCTCGCGGTGCCCGAGGCGATTGCCTTTCTGGAACGGCACCGGTGGGCGGACGTTCGCACCCGCTGTCATCAGCTTGCCTCCCAGGCGCTCACCGCCATCACTGAACGGCATGCCCTGCGCCCCATCGCCCAGGATGATGACTGGGCGCAGATGGTGGCCATTCCGGTACCCGTTGCTGAGCCCGAGCGGCTTCGCGCCGAGCTGTTTCGTGAACATCGCATTGAAGTGCCGTTGACCCGCCACGCGGGGCAGGTCTTCGTCAGACTGTCGGTGCAGGGCTACAACACCGAAGAAGACGTTTCGCGCCTGGTTTGGGCGCTGTGTTCATTGGATTTCTTATCGCATCATGACAACCGATCAGCTTGACACTCCCTGCCTGATTCTCGAGCGAGATACCGTTGCCGCCAACGCGCGGCGAATGGAGAAGCAACTTGCGCGATTCAACGTACCCTTGCGACTTCATGTGAAGACAGCGAAGTCACTTGAAGTGGCCGGCCTCGTGCTGAACGGTGCGAAGTCGCCCATTACCGTTTCAACGCTCAAGGAGGCAGAACAGTTTTTCGACGCCGGGTATACCGATATTCTTTACGCGGTCGGGTTCGCTCCGCACAAACTCGCACGCGCGCAAGCACTGGCTAAGCGCGGTGCAAACCTTACCCTGCTGGTTGATAGCGTCGAGGGCGCCCGGGCCGTGAGCGGCTTTCCCACGCTGATTGAAATCGATACTGATGGCCATCGCGCCGGTGTCCGACCCGATGATCGCGAACACCTGATCGCTATCGCGAGCACGCTTCACAATCATGGTGCGGTCTGCGCCGGCGTGCTCACCCACGCTGGCGGCTCCTATCAGGGACGCTCTCATGATCAGATTGCCCAGATTGCCGAGGCTGAGCGCTCGGGCGCGGTGCGCGCCGCCGAGACACTCCGTGCAGCGGGATATCCCGCATCAACCGTGAGTATCGGCTCCACACCCACGGCGCTCTTTACCAATTGCCTGGACGGCGTCACCGAGGTTCGGGCAGGCGTCTTCGTGTTCTTTGATCTGGTGATGGCGGGCATCAATGTGTGCAAAACCGACGATATCGCGTTATCGGTGCTCACCACCGTGATCGGCCATCAGTCAGACAAGGGCTGGGCGCTGATCGACGCCGGGTGGATGGCGACCTCGCGCGACCGTGGCACGGCGCGCCAGCCCGTTGATCAGGGGTACGGGCTGGTCTGCGACGCAAGCGGCGTACTGATTCCGGATCTGATCGTGGCCGATGCCAATCAGGAACACGGCATCATTGCTCACCGGCACGGCGGGCCCCTTCCGGCACTTCCGGTTGGAACACGACTCCGGATTCTGCCCAACCATGCCTGCGCCACGGGGGCGCAACATGACCGTTACCACGTGGTGGATGCGCAGGGCCAGGTCACTGCGACCTGGACGCGATTCTCCGGTTGGTAGCGGATAGCCGAACCCGCCGCATCAGAATTTATCGATCAACTCGACCCAAGGATTCCTCATGCGTATCTGCCGATTCGAACCCAACCGACTGGGCGTCGTGGAAGGCGATCAGATTGCCGACGTCACCGATGCCCTGTCCGTGCTGCCGTCCCACCGCTACCCCTTTCCGGGGCACGACCTCCTGATTGCCCACCTCACCGCAGTACGCGCCCGCATCAACCAGTTGCTGCCCACCGCGCAGCGCGTCGCGCTCGCATCGGTCAGGCTGGAGTCTCCGGTTGCCAACCCAGGGAAGATCGTCAATGCGCCGATCAACTATCAGGCGCACATCGACGAGTCACACAAGGACAAGGACCTGCAGCAGGGCATTGGTGGTCGGCCCACCAGTTTCATTGGTGATTGGGGCCTGTTTCTGAAGGCCAATAGTGCGCTGGTCGGGTGC
>JAGWXN010000249.1 GCA_018969885.1 Betaproteobacteria bacterium
AAATGGCGCGCGACCCCGCGCGGCGCGAGGCGCTCCATGCTGTCTGCTCGGTGTGCCTTGCCGGCTTTCATGCGCTCACCATCTGGCTCAAACCGGTGCTGCCGGCCCTCTCGGCACAGGCCGAGGCCTTCATGGGCTGCGCACCGCTCGCCTGGTCTGACCTCGCCCGTCCTCCTGCGCGCATTCAGCGCTACGAGCACCTCATGGCCCGGGTCGATCCCAAGCTGCTCGATGCCCTGTTCGATCCACCCGTCGCGCCTCCTTCTGCTCCGGCCCGCCACGAAGGGGTTGACACCGGGCAGATTTCCATCGACCAGTTCATGAACGTCGATCTGCGCATCGCCCGGATCGTGGAAGCCAGCGCGGTGGAGGGCTCGGACAAGCTGATCCGGCTGGCGCTCGACCTGGGCGAGGGGAGGCTTCGTAACGTCTTCTCCGGTATCCGATCGGCTTATGATCCCGCGCAACTCGTCGGGCGTCACACGGTGGTTGTCGCCAACCTCGCCCCGCGTAAGATGAAATTTGGCATCTCTGAAGGCATGGTATTGTCGGCTTCATGGGACGATCCCTCTCAAGGGTCAGGCATTTTTCTGCTCGGCGCAGACTCGGGTGCGCAGCCCGGAATGCGGGTGCGTTAACCTTCGCACGGGCCTCGAAGGGGGTCTCTCCTCGGACCCCGCAGACGAACCCTGAGCAAGCCCCTCACCAGGCGCCCCCGGGAGCCCCTCAGAGGGCTTCGTCATGAGCCTGAGCAGTTTCCGCTTCCGGCCCAAGCTCGCTGATTCGCTGCAGGGATATCGCGCCTCCGACCTGCCTGCCGACATTGGCGCAGGCATCACGGTTGGCATCGTCGCGCTGCCGCTTGCCATGGCCTTCGGTATCGCATCGGGCGTGCGTCCCGAGCAAGGGCTCTTTACCGCCATCATCGGCGGCTTTCTCGTCTCCCTTCTAGGTGGCTCGAAGGTACAGATCGGCGGCCCCGCCGGTGCGTTCGTGGCACTCCTCTATGCCATCGGCGAGCGCTACGGCATCGCGAACCTGCTGATCGCCACCTTCATGGCCGGTGTGCTGCTCTTTCTGATGGGCGCACTCAAACTCGGATCGCTGGTGCGCTTCGTGCCGGTCTCGATCATCGTGGGCTTCACCAATGGCATTGCGGTGGTGATCGCCCTGCATCAGGTCAAGGATTTCCTCGGCCTCGCGATCGACAAGATGCCGGCCAACTCCATGTCACAGCTCCACGCGCTAGGCTCCAATCTGCACACCGTCAACCCTGCGGCACTTGCGATCGGTGTGGCCACGCTCGCCATCGTCATTGTCTGGCCGAAATCCTATTTGGCGGTCGCGCCCGGCTGGCGGCGCTGGGTCGCACGCGCGCCTGGCACCATTGCCGCACTGGTTGTTGCCACGGTTGCAGTCAAGCTCCTCGGACTGCAGGTCGACACCGTGGGCAGCCGCTTTGGCGGCATTCCTCAGGCGCTACCTACCTTCGCGCTCCCTGCCTTCGACTGGCAGGCGGCACAGAACCTGGTCGCCCCCACGGTGGCGATCGCACTCCTGGGTGCGATCGAGTCGCTTCTCTGCGCCCGTATGGCCGACTCCATGATCGACGATCGACACGACCCGAATCAGGAATTGATGGCGCAGGGCGTGGCCAATTTCATCGTGCCTTTTTTCGGCGGTATCGCCGTGACCGGCACCATTGCGCGCACGGTCACCAATGTGCGAAGCGGCGCCCGATCCCCGATTTCGGGCATCGTTCACGCCCTCACATTACTCGCCATCGTGCTGCTGGCGGCACCGCTCGCAAGCGACATCCCGATGGCCGCGCTCGCCGGCATTCTGTTGTTCGTCGCCTGGAACATGGGCGAGTGGCGAGCCTTCCCCCAACTACGCCAGTTCACGATCAACTACCGGATGGTGATGCTCGCCACCTTCTTCCTCACCGTGATCTTCGACCTGACGGTAGCGGTGGAAGTGGGACTGGTGCTCGCGAGCCTCTTCTTCATTGTCCGCATTGCCTCGGTCACCCGGATTGAACCGCTGGAGCTGCCACCGCGCGCGGCGGTTGCACCCACCATCGAAGGCTTCCGGCTATTCGGATCGCTCTTCTTTGGCTCGGTCAACCGACTGGAGCCGCTCCTTGATCCTGGCCGACCGCTTGCCGACATCACCGTGCTCGACCTGCATCAGCTCATCAATCTGGACACCACCGGACTCGATGCGCTCCAGAGTCTGCACCGCATGCTCGACAAACGCGGTAAACGTCTGATGATCGTTGGCGCCAACACGCAGCCGCTCTCACTCATGCAGCGAAGCGGTTTTGCAGCATGCCTGGGCGACGGCGCGCTGTTTGACACCCTGGAGGCCGCTCTTGCCTCGGTCTCATCCAAGGAAGGCCCGGGGGTCGCGCCCCGCGAGCACCCGAGCACAGCCTGACACCCGCCCCGGGTCCGCCCTAGCGAATCGCGACCAGACCGACCTTCGCCATCCACGCAGCCAGCCGTTCGGCCTCGACCCCGTCCATCTCAAGCCGTGCCGCCCAGTATTCGATGGTCGGCGCATTCGCTGCGTCATCGGGCAGCATCTCCCATGCGTGCGTAATCGCCGCTACATCGGGCAGCCAGCCATCGGCAAACTGCCACATCGCGAGCTCGCGGAGCCCGCGCACGCCGGGTCCAGCCGCGCGGTCTCGATGAATGCGCGACTGCAGCGTGAGCGATCCGCTGGGGTAGTGCGCAAACATCTGCAGTGGATTAGGCATGCCAGGCTCACTGCGGGGCGCGGGCGCGACGCTTGCCCGGCATCGGGCGAGCCGATCGCGCTGCTCAACCCACAGCGCCTGATACTGGGGCAACACGCGCGACCAGTCGAAGCGCTCGCGTGCTCGCCTGCGACCACTTTCTCCCATGCGCATTCTGAGCGCGGGGTCTGCAGCCAAACGCGCGATCGCGACGGCGCACGCCTCGACGTCTACCGCGACCAGCGTATGCGCATAGGCCACATAGCGGTCGTAGTTGAGGCGCCCGTCCTGGTAGCCCTCGGCGAGCGCAGCTGCGCCCTGGGCGTTGGCAGGCTGCATCGTGGGGATGAGAAAGCCGTCCTCACCGTCGCGAACGGTCTCCCGATAACCATCCCAGTCACTCACCACCACCGGAAGGCCCGCCGCCATCGCCTCCACCGGCGTGAGCCCGAAAGTCTCCTGGATATTGTCAGAGAGCGAAACGAAGAGGTCGGCTGCGCGATAAGCCCGCTGCGTGACCCCGGGTTCACGCCCGTCCACCCGATCAACACGAATGCCGGCGGTCGAGGCCGCTTCATCGAAACTTTTTCGGATCGCCTCGTTGGCAAACCAGCCGCATTCGAGAACCCGGATACGCCGGCCGCTGGTGGCGGCCGCCCGCGCGCAGGCCAAGTACATAGCCAGGGGATTGGCCTTGGCGTGCAGGCTCAGGCGGCCCACGAACAGCACGACAATATCGTCTTCGGCAAAACCGTATCGGGCGCGCGCCTCACGCCGTTCTTGCTCATCAGGCGAGAAGTCGTCCGCATGCACCCCCAATGGAATCACGGGCAGCATGGGGCGTTCAGGTGCCACCGCGACACCCAGGCGCGACGCTAAAAATTCTGTCTGCGCGCGCCAGATGAATTCCACCGCGCGAAGCACCGACTGCGAGGTGCAGATAAGCGCATCATGGGCGGCGAACGGGCCTGCGACATAAGCCGCGATCTGCCGCATGACGGCATCCGAGCTGATGGTATGAGTCACGCCGCAGAGCGCAAACGACGCCACGCCGTGCCTCTGGCGGCTGCGCTGCCAGCCCAACGCATCACTCATCGGCGCGGGATATTGCAGTACGCCAATCTCCCCCCAGGTGGCGGGCCGATCGGCAGCGAGCATGCGCACCGGATGAGGCCAGCCCATACGCTCGAGCGCCGTCGCTACAAATCGCGAATCGTTGCCCGCCGGCGTCACGACATCGAGCGGGCGCGCGGGGGCAGCGCGATAGGCGTCAACGAAACCGCGCAGAAATCCGTGCCCTGCCGACTGCCGGCCCATGAGGCGCTGCGACCCGGTGTCGATTGCATCGGCGGCAAGGAACAGCGCGGGCGGCGTGAAGGCTGTCATCGAAGTGGCGCGCCGACGCCCGGCGGGTCAGTCGGGCTTGCGAAATACCGCTGAAATGATGTGCGAGGCGCCGACGTGGGCCGTGCCCTCGGCCAGTTCGGCGTCACAGTCGCGCGACTCGAGTACCGACCAGCCGTGGAATGCCTCGCCGAGAAGGCCAAGGGTGTAGAGGTTCTCTGCCACACCGGGCCCGCCTGTTTTATAGACCAGTTGCCGCATGCCGTAGCCCTCGATCACCAGCAGCCCGCCCGGCCGCAACGACTGTCGGAAGCCCTCGAAGATCTGCGAGCGAAGCGCGGGATCGGCGAACTGGAAAAATATCGCTGCAATCAAATCAGCGGGTGTCTGGTCCCAGGGCCAGTGCGCAATATCAGCACAGCAGAGCACGAGCGAACCGCCGGCTGGTGAATCGAAGCACGCCTGCAGGCCCGGCAGCGAGGCACCGTCGGTGGCCGTGGGCGACCGCTCGATGAACCCGTTTGCACGGGCGTGGGCCATCGCGTGTTCGACCCCAACGTCCGCCAGATCGAATGCGACCGCGTGCAAGCCCAGCGCTGCCAGCCAGACACCATTCCGTCCGTCACCATCGGCCGGGCACAGCACACGGCGACCGGCCTGCAGCCGGGCACGCTGCGCGGCGAGCCAGCCGTTTGGTTCGGCACCGAACAGCATGCCTTCGGCCGACGCATAGCGCTTGTTCCAGGTGGTGCGGGGGTCTTTGAATCCGTTCATGGCGGATCGGATGCTACCACCTTGGCAGTGGGGGCGAGGACGCCCGCGTCCCGGCATCCGACCGAGCATCAAAAGCCCATCGCTCTC
>JAGWXN010000250.1 GCA_018969885.1 Betaproteobacteria bacterium
GGTACTGATGGGTGGGTGCGATAAGACCACGCCGGGCCTCACCATGGGCGCACTCAGTGCCGGTTTGCCCTTTATCTTTGTGCCGGCTGGCCCGATGCTGAGCGGCCAGTGGCGCGGGCAGACGCTGGGCTCGGGATCGGACGCCTGGAAATATTGGGACGAGCGGCGCGCCGGCCGCTTGTCCGAAGACGCCTGGCGCGAAATCGAGGGCAGCATTTCGCGCAGTCACGGCACCTGCATGACCATGGGCACAGCCGCCACCATGATGGGGATCGCCGAGGCAGTGGGCCTGACGTTACCCGGTGCATCGAGCATTCCCGCGGTCGACTCTGCGCACATGCGAATGTGCGGGGACAGCGGTCGACGCATCGTTGACATGGTCTGGGAAGACCTCACGCCGGCAGCGATGCTGTCACGTGCCAATTTCGAAAACGGCATTGCCTGCGCCATGGCGATGGGCTGCAGCACCAACGCGATCATTCATCTGATCGCAATGTCGCGTCGCGCGGGCTATCCGGTCACGCTCGATGACTTCGACGCAGCCAGCCGTAAGGTCCCGGTGATCGCCAACATCCGCCCAAGCGGCGAGCGCTACCTGATGGAGGATTTCCACTATGCGGGCGGGTTGCGCGCCCTGCTTGCCACCGTGCGCGAGCATCTGCGTGGTGAGGCCATGACCGTCAACGGCCGCCCGCTGGGCGACAACATCGCAGGCGTCGAGCCCGCCAATCGCGATGTGATCCGTCCCCTCGATAATCCGATTTATGCCGAGGGCGCGCTTGCTGTGCTGCGCGGCAATATTGCGCCGGATGGCGTGGTGATGAAGCCGAGCGCGTGTGCGCCGCGACTGCTTCGCCATGTTGGCCGGGCACTGGTCTTCGACGATTACCCCAGCCTCAAGCGTGCGACCGACGATCCGGATCTGGACGTGACAGCCGATGACATTCTGGTGCTGCGCAATGCCGGGCCGCTGGGCGCGGGCATGCCCGAGTGGGGCATGTTGCCGATTCCGGTCAAGCTCGTGCGGCAGGGCGTAAGCGACATGCTGCGGCTGTCGGACGCCCGGATGAGCGGCACCAGCTATGGGGGATGTCTTCTTCATTGCGCGCCTGAGGCTGCAGTCGGCGGGCCGCTTGCGCTGGTGCGAACCGGTGACCGAATTGCGATCGATGTGCCTGCCCGCCGTATCCATCTTGAGGTGAGCGATGAGGACCTCGCACGCCGGCGCGCCGAATGGCAGGCCCCGGCGCCGCGCTGGCAGCGGGGCTATGGCTGGATGTTCAGCCGCCATGTGCTGCAGGCCGATCAGGGCTGCGACTTTGATTTCCTCGAGCGGGATTTCGGAGCGCCCGTGCCGGAGCCTGACATCTACTAGTTTTGCCAGGGGGCGCGGCGACGCGTTTCGGGCATCTGCATGGCCTGTCGGCTACCATTCGGGTCGGAACGGATGGGGACGGCCTTGAACGACAATTTCTCTTCGACGCAGACGGTTCGTAAAGCGGTAGTGCCTACCGCAGGCGGTGTGGTGGCCGCCCAGCACCGCGTGGCTGCTGAAGCCGGCGCCGCGGTGCTGGCCGCGGGTGGCGATGCGGTCGACGCGGCAGTCGCGACGTCGTTTGCACTCGGGGTGGTTGAGCCCTGGATGAGCGGGGTTGCAGCCGGTGGGTGCATGGTTGTCTGGCGGGCCGATGAACAGCGTGCACGCGCCGTCAATTTCGGGATGCGCTCGCCGATCAACCTGGATCCCGCCCACTTTCCCCTCACCGGTGCCGGCGTCAATACCGACCTCTTTGGCTGGCCATCGGTGCTTGAGGACCGCAATATCCAGGGCGCGAGTTCGGTGGCGGTGCCGGGTGTCATCGCCGGCATGGCGTTGGCGCACGGCGAATACGGTCGGCTGGCTTGGCGCGAACTGGTGGAGCCCGCCGCCCGCCTGGCCCGCGACGGATTGCTGTGTGACTGGTACTCCGGGCTGGTCACGGCGTCGAACGCCAAAGCGCTGGCGGCCGACCCCGATGCCGCCGCCATGTTTCTTGATGAGGGGCGATGGCCCATTCTTGGCGCCTGGACCGGTGGCCCCGTGAGGAGGCTGAATCAGAACCGGCTGGCCGATACCCTGACCCAGATTGCGCTCGACGGCGCGAACGCCTTTTATGGCGGTGATGTCGGGCGAGCGCTCGCCGCCGATGTACTGGCCAAGGGCGGATTCCTCGGCGATCATGACCTCGCTCACTATCGCGCGGAGTGGGTGGAACCGCTCCGACTGGCTCACCCCGGGGGCGTGATCTGGGCGGTGCCTGGCCTCACTGGCGGGCCAACCTTCGCGCGCGCGCTGTCTGCGCTCGATTTCGACGCTGACCAGGCGGCCTTGTCCGAGGCGCGGCATGTGGGCCCCAGGCACTATCAGGCGATCGCGGCCGCCCTCAATGAAGCCTTCACCGCCCGCCTGGCCGAAATGGGGGACCACGAGTCGGGCAAGGCGCCGGGCAGCACCACCCACTTCAGCGTGGTGGATCGTCACGGCAACATCTGTTCGGTGACGCAGACCTTGCTCTCGATCTTCGGTGCACGGGTGGTGTCGCCTGCCACCGGGGTGCTGCTCAATAACGGCATCATGTGGTTCGATCCGGTACCCGGCAAGCCCAATTCACTGGGACCTGGCAAGCGGTGTCTCGCCAACTATTGCCCGGTGATCGGCGCTGACGCCCAGCACCGGATGTTCGCGCTCGGCGCGTCGGGCGGACGCAAGATTCTTGGTTCCGTGCTGCAGTTGGCGACCTTTCTCTCGCGATTCGGCATGAACCTCGAGCAGGCATTCCATCAGCCGAGGATCGATGTCAGCGGCCAGCCGGTCATCGCAGCAGACCCGCTCCTGGGCGAGGAAACGCTTGCAGCGCTGGCTGAGGTGCTGCCGGTGGTGCAGGCGCGACGCCAGGTCTACCCCTATGCGTTTGCCTGCCCGGCAGGTGTGCTGCGCGAGGCGGGCCTCAACAGCGGCTGTACTGAGATCATGTCGCCTTATGGTGATGCGGTCGCCGAGCCCGGGATAAGCTGAAGGTGGCCGCGTCCGGCGCGCTCTTTTCCTGGTGGACGGTCGGCTTTCCGCTAGCCGGTGGCGCGGTGCTGGCTGCACCGGCCCTGGGCGTGCAGGTGCCGATCGCAGCGGTGGGCGCGCTTCTCATCGGCTGCACGTTTGCGTCGGTGCATCACGCTGAAACCCTCGCGCACCGGCTGGGCGCGCTATTTGGCAGCCTGGTGCTTGCGATTGCGATTTCGGTCATCGAAGCGGGGCTCATCGTGTCGATGATGCTGGGCGGCGATCAGCCTGAACTCGCCCGCGACTCAATCTTCTCGGCGCTTCTCATTGCGCTCAACGGCATCCTGGGTGTGTGCCTGCTGCTGGGCGGGGGACGCCACTACGAGCAAAATTTCAGGGTCTCGGCATCCAATGCCTTCCTTGCGGTGCTGGTGCCGCTTGCGATGCTCACCCTGGTGCTGCCCTCCTACACGGTGAGCGCGCCCGGGCCGGTATTTACGCGGGCGCAGCTGATTTTTGTAGCAGCGGTGTCGTTCGTTCTTTATGGGCTCTTTCTTTATGTTCAACTGGTGAGGCATCGCAGCGATTTTGTTGCCGACCACGAGGTGATTCCCAACACCCCGCGTCCCAGCGATCTTGCGTCTCTGCTGGCGCTCGCCCTGCTGCTGGTTGCCCTGGTGTCGGTGGTGCTGCTTGCGAAGCAGCTCTCGCCAGTCCTGGAGGCCTCAGTGGCGGCGGCCGGGTTACCGAAGGCGCTGGTAGGGCTGGCCATTGCCCTGCTGGTTCTCATGCCCGAGGGGCTCACCGCCATCAAAGCGGCGCGTCAGAACCGGCTGCAGACCGCGCTCAATCTCACACTGGGTTCGGTCCTGGCCTGCGTGGGTCTCACGATTCCAGCGGTTGCCATCACCGCGCTCCTCACCAACCAGTCGCTGCATCTGGGTCTGAACGAACCGATGGTGGTGCTGCTCTTCACCACCTTTCTCACGCTATCGTTTACGCTCAACACCGGGCGAAGCACCGTGCTGGAAGGTTTTGTTCACCTCGCGATCTTCGCCGCCTTCGTTCTCTTCACCATGCTGCCGTAAATCGATGGTTCGCTCTGCTCACACTGTTCCGAAGCGCGTCTCGGGTCGCCGCCCGCGATTCGTCACCGGCTGCCTCGCGGCTGTGCTTGCCCTGACCGCAGGGCTCGTTTCGCCTGCGGCGCTTGCCCAGGAGTTCCCGCCCCGCCGCGGCATCACCCTTCTGGTGGGCTTTGCGGCGGGCGGTGCGGCCGACACCGCTGCCCGCATCATTGCCCGCCGCCTTGCCGACAACCTCGGGCAGACCGTCTCGGTCGACAATCGTCCCGGTGCGGGTGGCAACATCGCGCATCAGATGACCGCGGCAGGCCCGACCGATGGCAGCCTCATTCTTCTCGGCACCATCGGTCCGCTCTCGATTGCGCCGCACCTCATGAAGACCGGCTATGACGCGGCCGCCGATTTCGCGCCGCTCACCATGGCGGTCAATTTCCCGAATGTGCTGGTGGTGCACGCGGGCGCCGGTATCCGATCGTTCACCGAGTTCATCGATGCAGCGCGGCGCCA
Source organism: Betaproteobacteria bacterium (assembly GCA_018969885.1). Next base: position 4,630 of record JAGWXN010000250.1, read on the forward strand.
ACCCGGGCGGATTGATTTTGCCTCCACCGGCCCAGCCTCGGCATCGCATCTGGCCGGTGAGTTGCTAAATGCCATGGCAGGCATCGAGACGGTTCATGTTCCCTACAAAGGCGGCGCGCCGGCGCTAGTCGATATTCTCGCGGGTCGGGTGACGTCGTGGTATGCCACCATGTCCACCGCGCATCAACACATCGAGTCGGGCAAACTCGTTGCGCTTGCCTCCACTGGCCTGACCCGTCATCCCTCGCTGCCCAACGTGCCCACCATTGCCGAATCCGGTTTTCCTGGCTTCAACGCCACCAACTGGTATGCGTTC
>JAGWXN010000251.1 GCA_018969885.1 Betaproteobacteria bacterium
TTGGGTTGATGAGGTCATAGCGGTCGGGGGATACCGGGTTGGTCTAATCAAGGCAGAGTGCGTGGCCGATCCACTGGCACACAAACCCTGACATGAGGTTTCCTGCGCGAACGAGCTTGCCGTGGGTGAGCATGCCGTGCATGTGATCGTTGAGATGAACGGCGGTCACCGGGACGTCGGCCGCCTCGAGCGCCTGGGCGTAGGCGCGGCCTTCCTCGGCAAGCGGATCATGTGCGACAGTCAGCACCAGCGTCCGGGGTAGTCCGATGTGGCTGCGTGCGAGCGCGGGCGATGCCCGCCAGTCTTCGCGGTCGGCGGCATTGGGGGTGTAGTGCGAAATGAAGTAATGCATGGTCTTGTCGGTAAGCGGCACGCCGGACGTGACGCGCCGGTAGCCAGCAGACGATGCGGTCAGGTCCGTCACCGGATAAACGAGGGCCTGCGCCCTGCATCCGGGAAGATCACCGTCGCGGGCCATGAGTGCGAGCACCGCTGCCAGGTTGCCACCTGCGCTGTCGCCCGCTACACCGATTCGCTGGGCGTCGATGTTCAGGCGCGCCGCGTTGGCATGGACCCATTGCCAGGCGCGGGCGCAGTCGTCGATTGCAGCGGGAAACCGGTGCTCAGGTGCGAGGCGATAATCGACCGACACCACACAGAGTCTCGCCTCATTGGCCATCTGCCGGCACAGGCGGTCATGACTCTCCAGGTTTCCAATGACCCAGCCCCCGCCATGCAGGTAGACCACACATGGAAGGGCTTCTTCCGATGGGGTGCTCTGGCCACGGTACACCCGTACTTTGAACGAACCGCCGGGAATCGCGACGGCGTGGTCGCTCACCGAGGCAACCTCCTGCGCAGGGGGCTGAAGAATATCCCAGGTGGCGGCGTAGGCCGTCCGGGCTTCTGCGGGTGTAAGCGACTCAAAGGGGGGACGCCCCGCGCGACGTCCCAAGTCGAGCAGCCTTGCAAGGTCGGGGTCATGAACCGGCATGGGAGGCCTCGCTAAAAATAAAACCTTCATAGCCGCGATCGACCACGTCCTGGCATTCGCGTCGATAGACGCCGATCTTGGCTGCGTACGGCATGAACACTCTGGGCTTGCCTGGAATGTTGGCACCGAGAAACCATGAGTTTGCGAGCGGCAACAGGGTGCGGGCAGCCGCCTGGTTGACATGCTCGACCCAGCGATCCTCGGCTTCGAAGCTGGCATCAATCGTGGCCAGCTGCCGGGCGCGAAGATGCGTAATGCAGTCGGCGATCCACTGAACATGGTGTTCGATGCCCACGATCATGTTGACAAGAACCGAGGGACTGCCTGCACCGGTAATCATGAACAGGTTTGGAAAGCCGGCGGTCATGATGCCCAGGAGCGTCCGCGGGCCGCTGGCCCATTTATCCCGCAGACGGATCCCAGCCCGCCCGCGGATATCGATCGCCAGCACGGCGCCGCTCAGTGCGTCATAGCCTGTCGCGCACACCAGACTGTCGATGGACAGCTCTTCGCCCGCCACCCGAACGCCAGTGGCATGAAAGTGATCGATCGGCGTCTTTTTGAGATCGATCAGTCGTACATTGGTGCGGTTGTAGGTCTCGTAGTAGCCGGTGTCGACGCAGATCCTTTTGGTTCCCAGGGGGTGGTCATCGGGGCAGAGCGAGTCGGCAACGGCCGCGTCCTTCACGATGGACCGGATTCGCGCGCGGACAAAATCGGCGATCGTATCGTTGGCGGGCTTACTCACCAGCAGATCATTGAAGGCATGAACAAAATTCACGCCGCCCTTTTCCCAGCGTCTTGCGTATTCACGCTCGCGCTCGGTTGCGCTCACCTGAAGCGCCCCGCGGTCGCTGAATTCATAGAGCGTGCCCACCTCGCGGGCACGGGCGCGATGCTCCCGGTAGGAGGCCTTGAACGCCGCCTGGTCCTCTGAGGAAAGCGGACGGTTCCAGGCTGGGATCGAAAAATTGGCGGTACGCTGAAAGACCGTGAGATGGGCGGCCTGTCGGGCAATCTGCGGGATGACCTGAATGCCGGATGACCCCGTACCGATGACACCGACCCGCTTGCCAGCGAAATCAGGCGTCCGCTTAGGCCAGCGCCCAGTGTGATGGACTTCACCACGAAAATCTTCAATGCCTGCGATCGCAGGTAAACGGGGCACCGAAAGCGCGCCAGTGGCCATGATGCAGTGCTGTGCGGTGAAGGCGCTGCCCGCGTCGGTAACGACCGTCCAGGTCGACTGCTGCTCATTGAAGATCGCCGAGACCACGCGTGTACTGAAGTGAATATCCCGCCGGAGGTCGAAGCGTTCGGCAACATGCTCGATGTATCGCAGGATCTCGGGCTGAGCGGCATAGCGCTCAGTCCACTGCCATTCCTGTTCGAGTTCCGTGTCGAACGAGTAGGAGTACTGGAGGCTCTCAACGTCGCAGCGCGCGCCAGGATAGCGGTTCCAGTACCAGACGCCGCCCACATCGGACGCAGCCTCGAGCACCACCGTGCGGCAGCCCATGCCGCGCAGCCTATGCAGCGCATAGAGGCCAGCGAGGCCTGCGCCAATCACGATTGCGTCATACGGGACGCCGTCGCGACTCACAGGGCGCAGCCCCCGTCGATCGCGAGTTCGGACCCGGTCATGTAGCGACTCTCATCACTCAGCAAAAAGCAGACGAGGCCTGCCACTTCAGCTGCTGACCCGAGCCGCTTCATCGGAACCTGATTGATTCGCGCCTGATTTTGCGCTTCGCTGCGAACGCTCAGCATGTCGGTATCGATCGGTCCTGGATGCACCGAATTGACCCGGATGTTCCGGTCGACGAGTTCGAGCGCAGCCGCCTTGGTCATGCCGCGTACCGCCCACTTGGTTGCGGTGTAGGCGATTGCATTTGGCGCGCTACGGATCCCCACGGTAGATGAGATGTTCACGATGGAGCCTCGACCACACGCGGTCAGCGCGGAGGTGACCGCCCGCAGACCGAGGAACACGCCGGTCTGGTTGACCCGCAGGTGGCGTTCGAACTCCTCCACTCCGTTCTCAGCCAGCAGCGGTACGGGGGCATATACCCCTGCATTGTTGACCAGACCATGAAGCGGACCCATGCGTTGCGCCTGCTCAACTGCCGCCTGCCAGTCTCCTTCGCGCGTGACGTCAAGCGGCTGGAAGCGCGCGCGGGCCCCCAGCTCGGCGGCGAGCGCAGCACCCTGGTCGTGCAGCACGTCGCCAATCAGGACGGAGCCGCCTTCCGCGACGATCCGGCGCGCCTGGGCGCCACCCAGCCCGCGTGCCGCACCGCTTAGCAGGTAGACCCGTCCATCAAATCGTGTCGTGTTCATGGCTTGGCTCCAGGGGGTAGGCTCATTGACCGGTCCAACGGGGGGCACGCTTCTCGGCAAACGCCTGCGCACCCTCGCGCGCATCGCGCGACGTGATGATTCGCTCCAGCAACTCGCGTTGACGCGACCACCGCTGCGCCGCCGGCCAGTCGGTGGAGTCATTGATAATCTGCCGGCTTGCAGCGACCGCCAGCGGGGCGTTGGCGGCGATTCGGCCTGCGAGCTCGATCGCGACTGTGCAGGCCTTGCCTGGCTCGGTGAGCCGGCTGATCAGCCCCCACTGTCGCGCCTCGGTCGCTGGCATCATCTCACCCGTCATCGCGTATTCGAGGGCGATCTGGCGGGGGATTCGGCCTGGCAGACGCATCAGTCCGCCCGAGCCAGCAATGAGGCCGCGACAGACCTCCGGGAGTCCGAAACGTGCGGTCTGGCTTGCCACGATCAGATCGCAGGCGAGCGCGATTTCGAAGCCGCCGGCGAGCGCATACCCCTCGACCGCCGCGATGACCGGCTTGGCGGGTGGCGTTTCAACGATTCCGGCGAGGCCACGTCCGGGTAGTTCGATTCGTTCGCCTCGAAGGAATGCCTTGAGATCCATGCCGGAGCAGAAGTGTTCGCCTGCGCCGGTGAGCACAGCAGCTCGAAGCGCAGCGTCCGAATCCAGTTGGTCAAAGGCTGCTGCGAGCGCAACCGAAGTCGCGTGGTCGATGGCGTTTCTGGCATGCGAACGGTTGATGGTGATCACCATCACAGCGCCGGTCCGATCGATGAGCACGGGGGGGGCCGCGCTCATGATGAGGCTCCGGCGCGAAGGCGGGTGCGTAGCCCAATTCGATCGCGAATGACCCGCCCGCGACTGATCTGTCCGTTCTGCACATGGACGATCCCGTTACACGCGAGATGCTGCAGGGCGACGTTGCCGGTTGGCGTACCCGCGAGGCCCCCGCGATAGCGACCGTGCTGCCGCGCATGGAAAGCGACCGCCTGACCGGACGAAAAGAGCTCCAGCACTTCGACCGAGTCGACCTCGAACACCAACTGGTCGCCGGTTAAATGCTCGTCATCACACCGTACGCCCGACAGCGTTGAGGGCCAGCCGGCAGTGAGCCAGCGCCGCACGACGCCCTCCGCTTCGGGGTCCTGAGCCAAGGGGGCAGTGTCCCACGGGGCGGGTGCGGGGGGCTCGACCGGGTCGGCTCGCCCGCTTTTCAGCTGACGGCTGCGTGTGAGGTAGTCCTCCTGCGCAACGCAGCCAAGCATCTGCCCGTTCAGGCACCGGTAGATGGCAACGCCGGACCATACCGCTACCGGACCGTGCGGGCCGTCCTGGGCCCCGTGCTGGCTGAACCATAACGCTGCTCGGTTGCTAGTGGTCACCACCTCGTGCACCGTCATGCCGAGTCCGGGAAATCGTCGCATCTGCTCGTCAACCGCCGGCAGCCACTGCTGATCGCGGCCTGCGAACGCCACATCGCCGATCTCAAGCATGTAATCGGGGTGAATGAACTCGCGCGCGGCATTGGGGTTGTGCGCGTTGAAGTAGTCCACGACCCAGCGTCGGAGCAGAGCGAGCGGCGGAAGCGGAGTTCGCATCACCGGGCATTT
>JAGWXN010000252.1 GCA_018969885.1 Betaproteobacteria bacterium
CACCCGATGCGCCGAATCACGCTTGCTGCCGTTGTCATCATTCTGCTGGGGACAGCGGCCAGCTGGTATTTACTGGTCGACCCCGCCGCCGACGCGCCGCCGGAGAAATACCGGTTCGCCGCAATTGATCGCGGCCGCATCCTGCAGAACGTAGCCACCACCGGAACGCTCAATCCCGTGGTGTTGGTCAACGTCGGTACGCAGATTTCAGGGCGAATCAGACGGGTGCTGGTCGATTTCAATCAGCCCGTGCACGCGGGCGAACTGCTCGCCGAACTCGACTCCTCGCTGATCGAAGCCCAGATCGCGCAGCTTGAGGCCAATTTTCAGGAGATGCGCACGCAGCTTTCGGTCGCTCGTCGCAAGCTCGAGCGCAGCGAGGGGCTCGCCGCGCGCGGCTTCATCTCTGCCGCTCAGGTCGAAGACGAACGCCAGGCGGTCGAACTGGCGCAGGCGCGCGTTCGAGCCATCGAAGCCCAGGTGGCCCGTGAGCGCACGAATCTGGCCTATACGGCCATCCGCTCGCCGATCGACGGCGTGGTGATTGCGCGCAGTGTTGACGTAGGACAGACGGTGGCGGCCAGTTTCCAGACGCCGACCCTGTTTCTGATTGCGCGGGATCTGCGTGACATGCAGATCGATACCAATGTGGCCGAGGCGGACGTCGCGCTGCTCAACGTCGGCATGCAGGCGCGATTCCGGGTGGATGCCCTCGGCGAGCGCAGCTTCGAGGCCGCGGTGCGCCAGATCCGGCTCAATCCCAAGATCGAACAGAACGTGGTGACCTACAACGTCGTGCTCGCCACCCGCAATGAAGACGGGCTGCTGCTGCCGGGCATGACTGCGAACGTGCAGGTTGAAATCGCGCGGCGCGATGCCGCCCTTCGGGTGCCCAATCTGGCGCTCCGATTCCGGCCTTCGGACGCCAACGATGTGGCGCCGGCGGCCGCCGCGGGCGCGGCGGCGCAGACCTCGGGGGCACCGGCCGATCGCGCTGCCCGCACGCCCCCGCAGGCGCGCACCCGGATCGCTGAGGTGCTCGTCGCCCAAGACAACCCGGGTGGGCAGCCGCTGCGCAGGCAGCGCGTGACACTCGGTATCACCGACGGCACCTTCACTGAAGTGATCGCCGGAAGCGGTATCGCCGAGGGCGATCGCGTCGCGGTCGGTGAGTTCGTACAGGCGTCAAACGCGTCCGCACGGGGCGGCCTGCGCTTCCGGCTCTTCTGATTTCGCCCCGGCGCCAAAGTCTTCGTCATGTTTGCCGCCCTGCCCGCCGAAGCCTGGAGAGCCCTGGGCGCACACCCGCTGCGAACCGTTCTCGCCATGCTCGGGATGATCGTGGGCGTCGCCTCGGTGGTGGTGATGCTGGCGGTCGCGCAGGGGTCGCAGGAGCGCGTGCGCCAGATGATGCGTACGCTCGGTTCGAACGTGCTGGTGGTCAACTCGGGCGCGAGCGTGGCAAGCGGCGTCCGCCAGGCCTCGGGGGCAACCCCCACTCTCACGCTCGGCGACGTGGACGCGATCAGGGGGCTCGACTCGGTACGAGCCGTCTCGCCCACCACCTGGAATACGGCGCAGATCATGTTCGACAACCAGAACTGGCTGGGGCCCGTTCAGGGCGCCTACCCGGACATCATCGAGGTCCGTGACTGGACCCTCGCTGCCGGCGGAATCTTCGACGAACACGACGTCCGCACCGCCGCCCGCAAGGCGGTCATGGGCGGTACGATCGCCGAGAAGCTCTTCGGTCACCGCGATCCGGTGGGCGAAACAATCCGGATCCGCAATGTTCCCTTCACCGTCGTGGGGCTCCTTGCCCGCAAAGGCCAGACGCTGGACGGGTGGGATCTGGATGACATCATCTACGTGCCGCTCAGCACTGCTCGGCGCGATCTGTTCGGAAGCGCCTTCCCCGACCGGGTCAACCGCATGATGGTGGAGGCGGTGTCAGCGCAGGCGCTGCCGCAGGCCGAGGCCGATATCCGACTGCTCTTACGCACCCGCCACCGTATTGCCGAAGGTCTGGAAGATGACTTCGTGGTCCGGCGGCAGGACGCGTTCTATGAAGCGGAGCAGAAAACCGCCGGCACCATGCGCACGCTTCTCGCCACCATCGCATCGGTCAGTCTGTTGGTGGGCGGAATCGGCATCATGAACATCATGCTGGTCACGGTCACCGAGCGAACCCGCGAGATCGGCCTGCGGATGGCGGTGGGGGCGCGTCGGCGCGACATCGCGCTTCAGTTTCTCTATGAGTCGGTGGTGGTCTGTGTAGCGGGGGGGTTACTGGGCCTTGCGATCGGAATTCTGGGTGCCTGGATCGCGGTGGAACATTTCGCCATGGCGGCCATCGTTACCGCACCCGCGGCGCTCGCAGCGGGCGGCGCCAGCGTCCTGGCGGGCCTCTGTTTCGGCCTTTATCCGGCACTACGCGCAGCATCGCTATCGCCCGCGCAGGCCCTGCGTGCCGAGTAAGCGCCGCGGCTAGAGAAAGCGGTCGAGCAGCCGCCGGCTGTTCCGGTCAAGCGCGGCCGCGTCACGCACCAGATAGTGAATGCCGTCGCTATCGGTAATGAGGAGCGCGCCGTTTCCAATCCGGCGAATGTCTTCTTCACCCTTCAGAACAAAGCGGGCGGGTCCGCGGTCAGTGTCCACCCGCCACGTACAGGGCGTGACAAACCCCGACACCTCCAGAAGCTGCGCGATCACCGGCATAAATTCGCGCTCATCGAGCGCTTCCTGAACCAGCGACCGGACAGCGGGTTCGAGCGCCGAAATCTGCTCGATCCAGAACAGCTCATGGCCCTCTGCACTCATCAAGGAGAGCCCACGTTCAGGCGCCGAGATGGGAAACGCTCGCACCACCAGGACCGGCTCATGTACCACCCCTTCGGGCGTGGTAAGCCGCAGCCGGCCTGCCGGCGTACGCTCGAGCGTGGCGCCGGAGAGGAGGCGCGCGAGGACAGGGGCTGGCGTGACAGACATCGATCAGACCTCGGCCGCCACCCGCACGGGATGCGTCGTCTCGACGCGCCAGTCGGGCAGCGCGTCCTCCGTGTCCACATTACGGGCCTGGGCCTGATAGAGCCGGAAATAGGCACCTTCGCGCGCCATCAGTTCCTCGTGCGCCCCCACCTCGACCACCTGGCCGCGATCGAGCACCACCAGCCGGTTGGCTCGCCGCAGCGTGCTTAACCGGTGCGCGATCGCGATGGTGGTACGGCCCGCCACCAGGTTGTCGAGCGCGCGTTGGATTTCCTTTTCGGTCTGCGTATCAACCGACGAGGTGGCCTCGTCCAGAATGAGGATACGAGGGTCGATGAGCAGCGCGCGCGCGATTGAGATTCGCTGGCGTTCGCCCCCAGAGAGCGCCTGACCACGCTCGCCCACCAGCGAGTCGTAGCCATGAGGCAGCCGCAGGATGAAATCATGGGCATGCGCGGCGCGCGCTGCAGCGATGATTTCCTCACGCGTCGCCTCGGGCTTGCCGTAGGCGATGTTGTCGGCAATGGTGCCGAAGAACAGGAAGGGCTCCTGCAGCACCAGACCGATACTGCGCCGATAGTCGGCCACCGGCAGTGACCGTACATCCACGCCATCGACCAGCACAGCGCCCTCGGTGACGTCGTAGAACCGGCAGATCAGATTCACGAGCGTGCTTTTTCCCGAACCGCTATGGCCGACCAGGCCAATCATCTCGCCCGGCTCGATGGTGAGTGAGATGCCGCGCGTGACCGAGCGGCTGCCATAACGAAAGCCGACATTACGCAATTCGATCCGTCCGCTCACGTGGGTGAGCGCCACTGGCCGCGTGGCCTCGGGAACACTTGAGACATGGTCGAGGATGTCGAAGATCCGTTTGGCCCCGGCAGCCGCTTTCTGCATGAACGATACAAACCGGCTCATCGAGTCGAGTCGGGTATAGAAGCGGCCGATATAGGCAAGAAATGCCGTGAGGACCCCGACGGTGACCTGGTCGCGGGTAACCAGCCAGATTCCGAAGCCCCAGACGATCAGAAGCCCGATTTCAGTGAGCAGCGTGACCGTGGGCGAAAACAGCGACCAGACGCGGTTCACCCGATCGTTGACCGCACGATTGAGCCGGTTGGCTTCCCGGAACCGATTGGACTCACGCTTTTCCTGGGCGAAGGCCTTGACCACGCGAATACCGGGAATGGTGTCAGCCAGCACGTTGGTGACCTCTCCCCAGATCCGGTCGACTTTCTCGAAGCCGTGCTTCAGGCGATCACGGACCAGATGGATCATCCAGACGATGAGAGGTAGCGGCAGGAGCGTCACCATCGCAAGCCAGGGATCGATCGACACCAGCACGGCAGTGGTCATGACGATCACCAGCACGTCGGTGGCGAAGTCAAGCAGATGAAGCGACAGAAACAGGTTGATGCGATCGGTTTCCGCGCCGATGCGGGCGATCAGGTCGCCGGTCCGCTTACCGCCGAAATACTGTAGCGACAGGTGCATCAGATGATCGTAGGTAGCGGTTCGAAGGTCGGCGCCGATTCGCTCGGACACCAGCGCGAGAATGTAAGTGCGCGCCCAGCCCAGCGCCCAGGCAACCAGCGCTGACGCGAGCAGACCCGCGAGCAGCCAGCCCACCAGCGTGGTGTCAAGCGGCGTGCCGTTCTGATAGGGGATCAGGACCCGATCCATGAGCGGCATCGTGAGATAGGGCGGCACCAGCGTGGCCGCCGTGGCCGCCAGCGTGAGCAGAAAGCCGATCAGGAGCTGCGACCGATACGGGCGGGCGAATCGCCATAGCCTGAATAACGTTCGCGATGAGGGCGCAACGGCGAGTTCAGCCTCGCACTGTGGGCACTCCTCGACATCAGCCGGCAGGTCGGCACCGCAGCGCTCGCAGTGGGTGGAAGTCTCAGCACCCGGCTGCTGAGCCTCAG
>JAGWXN010000253.1 GCA_018969885.1 Betaproteobacteria bacterium
GTTGGTGCCGACGGTCGTGCCATGGGTGAGCAGGCTGACCCGACTGCAGAAGGTTTCGAAGTCCAGCTCAAGCCGCTCGGCAACCAGCCGCATTGCGTTCAGCATGCCGGTGGCGAAGTGTGGCGGTGTGGACGGGGATTTGGCGGCCAAGAGTTCGCCGCTGCTGCTGAGGACGACGCAATCGGTGAAGGTTCCGCCGATGTCGACCCCGACCTGGTAATGCTCCATCCTGACTCCCAATCGAAAGCGGTACGTCCACTCGCCTCACGGATCGGGGAGAGCCGTGCGCGGGATCACCGTGGCTGGAAGTTTGCGGGGCTTATTCGCCGAAAGCCATGGTGGTTCCGCATCAGATCCATGCCTGGAGCTTATGGCCCCGGCGCGGCTGCGGGTCAGGGTCAATCGAGAAACTGTGCGCCCAGCCACGCCCCTTGCCTCGCGTGATGGCTGAGGATCTCAACCAGCCGCTCGCGCAGACGGTGACCGGCGAGCGGAATGCCACGCTCCCGGACGTGTGCCAAGGTCCAGCAGACCGATAGTCCATCGATCGGTGCAGCGCTCAGCTGACCCGCGCGGTGAAGCGTAAAAATTGCGCTGTAGGGCAGTACTGTGAATCCCTTGCCGCGCATCACCAGATCGCACAGCAGGCGAGCAGAGTTGGTTTCCAGCTTCGGTGCGAGCGCGCGTCCCAGCCCGGCCAGATGGCGGTCGACAATCGTTCGCATGGCGTTGGGCCGGGAAGTGAGCAGCATCGGACGGCGACTCAGACTCTCAACCTTGACCGAGCGCGAAATGTTCAGATGACTGCTGTTCGACCCCACCAGAAACAGTTGCTCGCGTAGGAGCGGACGACTGTGCAGAAGATCGAGAGGCTCGACATCGGAAACCAGCGCTGCATCGAGCCTGCCCGTTAGAACCATTTCATGAAGCGCTCCGCTCAGACCCTCGGTGATCCGAAGCTGAACCTCGGGATAGCGGTCGATGTAGTCATCCATCAAGCGGCTGGTGACAATATCGTAGAGTGAAGGTGGCACGCCGAAGCTGAACTCTCCCTTGGGCTCGGTTGCGTATTTACCCACCTCATCGCTGATTTTTCGCACCTGTGCGAGCACGCCCTCAGCACGCTCGAGTAGCTCCTGGCCTGCCGGGGTGAGTGCGACGCCTTTGTCAGATCGGTAAAAGAGCAGTACGCCAAGATCTTTTTCAAGCTGCTGCATCTGTCGCGTGAGCGAAGGTTGAGTCACTCGCAGGAGGTGCGCAGCACGGGTGATACTGCGTGATTCCGCAATCTGCTTGAAGTATTCGAGTTGACGAAGGTTCACAGCGTAACTCTTGGGCAGGAGGGTAGGGGGATGCGCAACACTCAGCAGCCGTCGAGATACGCCCAGGGCCTGCGCGCACGGTCGCGGCTGCGAAACGCATCGATCTCGGCGCGGGCTGACAAAGTCACGTCGATTTCATCCAGGCCGTTGAGGAGCATGGTACGTAGCGCGGGCGGCGTTTGAAAGCGAAAGCGGTGACCCGATGCGCTGCGAACTTCCCCCGCGTCGAGATCGACCGTGACCTGTGCCTGCCCGTTGCTGCGTGCCACTTCCTCGGCGATCTGCCGAACCGCTTCGATCGGCAGTTCGACGGGCAGGATGCCGTTACGGAAGCAGTTGTTGAAGAAGATGCCGCCGAAGCTCGGCGCGATCAGGGCGCGAAAGCCAAACTCCCGTAATGCCTTGGGTGCGCGTTCGCGCGAGGAACCGCAGCCGAAATTGCGATCGGCGAGAAGAATCTGTGCCTGATCATAGGGCGCACGGTTCAGGATGAACGCGGGGTCGGGTGTGCGGTCATCGCCCAGGAACCGCTGATTGGCGAACAACATCTTGCCGTAGCCGGTGGCATCAGGTCCGCCCATGTAGCGGGCCGGGATGATCTGGTCGGTATCGATGTTAATCACCAGCATCGCAGCCGCAACCCCCGTGACACTTCGAAACGCTTCCATGTTGGTCTCCGATGGTTAGCGGTGGCTCGCGAGGAGCGGTCTTGGATCGGCGATTGCGCCGCTTACCGCCGAGGCGGCCACCGTGGCGGGGCTTGCGAGGTGCGTGCGGGTGCGTGGCCCCTGACGGCCTTCGAAGTTGCGATTGGTGGTGCTCACCACACGTTGATCGGCGAAGCGGTTATCGCCAAGGTGCCCGCAGTAACCGCAGCCCGCCTCATGCCATTCAAACCCAGCCTCGCGAAACACGCGGTCGATGCCCTCAGCCTCGGCGGCCTGCCGAACGGGGGTGGAGCCGGGTACGCAGACGGCTTGTATGCCGGGCTTGACGCGACGGCCGCGCAAGATGCGGGCGGCCTCGCGCAGATCCGATAGCCTGGCGTTGGTGCAGGAGCCGATGTAGACCGCATCGATGGGCGTGCCAATTAACGGCGTACCAGGCGAGAGCTGCATGTAGGCGAGCGCACGAGCGGCGAGTTCGCGCGCCTCCGCGTCGGCAGCCTCGGCCGGGTCGGGCACGGCTGCCGTGATATCGATCGAGTGCTGCGGGCTGGTGCCCCAGCTCAGCTGCGGCACGATCGATGCGCAGTCGATCGATACCTCGCGGCCGAAGCGGGCCCCATCGTCAGTTCGCAGACTTCGCCAATAGGCGACGGCGTCATCCCAGGCATGCCCCTTCGGTGACCAGGCGCGACCGGCGAGGTATTCGAAAGTGACGTCATCGGGCGGGACAAAGCCATATTTCGCCTGGAATTCAATCGACATATTGCAAAGCGTAAGCCGTGCTTCAATCGGTAGCGAGGCCACGGCATCGCCTGCAAACTCGACGGCGAATCCGATTCCTGCGGCAGCGCCGAGCCGGGCGATCAGCGCGAGGATCATGTCCTTCGCATAGACGCCCTCGCCGAGCTTTCCTTTAAACGATACGCGCATCGTCGCAGGGCGGGTCTGGGCGAGTGTCTGGGTGGCAAGCACATGCTCGGCCTCGCTCACGCCGATCCCCCAGGCGACCGCGCCAATGCCACCCACGGTACAGGTATGGCTGTCGCAGCACACCAGTGTGCTGCCGGGTAGGGCGATGCCCAGTTCGGGGGCGGCCACATGGGCGATACCCTGTCGCGGGTCGTCATAGTCGATGAAATTGAGCTGCCAGCGCTGCGCCTCGGCGCGCGTGGTGCTGATCATGGAAAAACCACTTGGGGACGGTGAGTCGGTGGGTCCGCGGCCTGGCTGGGTGGCGATCAGGTGCTCGATGATCGTAAAGACCTGTGCCCGGCTGTCAGGCTTCCTGCCAGCGCGCGCCATGGCATGCAGCACCTGGCTGCCGCCCAGCTCGTGAAGAATCAGGCGATCGATCTGCAGCAGGTCGGTGGACCCTTCAAGTGTTCGGATTGCATGATCTGCCCATACTTTGTCGAAATAGGTCAACCCGGACATGGCCGTACCCCGTCGCATCAGATGAGGGGAGCAGTCTATCTCGGCGAGCGCAGATCGGCCGTAGTCTGCAGGCGTGTTGAATAACGCAATGAAAACGCACCGGCTTGGCAACGTGCCGTTAGCATGGGGGTCTTACAGGGAGGCCGCACATGACTCGACTGTCTCAGGCGTTGTTCGTTTCGCTTGCCATCGCAGCATCTGCCGCAGTTGCGCAGGACTACCCGTCCAAGCCGCTTCGCGCCATCGTCCCGTTCCCGCCCGGCGGGGTCGTTGATACGGTCGCCCGGCAGGTCGCATCCAAAATGAGCGAGAGCATGGGTCAGCAGGTGGTGGTTGATAACCGCGCCGGTGCCAGTGGATCGATCGGCACTGCGCTGGCCGCCAAGGCGCCGCGCGATGGTTACACCATCCTGTTCGCCTTCGACACGCATGCGGTCAATCCCCATGTTTACAAGAACCTCGCCTTCGATACCCTGAAGGACTTTGAGCCGGTGTCGCTGGTGGTGAAGATTCCGCTTGCGATCGCGGCGGCGGCGAACGTGCCCGCATCCAATCTCAGAGAATTGGTTGCGCTTGCCAAAGCGAGCCCGGGCAAGTACTCCTACGCGTCGGTGGGCGCGGGAAGCTCGGGGCATCTCGCCGCCGAGCAACTCAAGCTTCTGAGCGGTATTGAGCTGGTGCATGTGCCTTATAAGGGCGGCGGTCCCGCGGTGGCCGATCTGCTGGGCGGGCAAATTCCGTTTGCCTTTCTGGCGGCCGGTGTGGTGACGCAACATATTCGGAGCGGCAAGTTGAAGGGGCTTGCGCTCACCAGTGCGCAACGCTCCGCTGCCTTGCCCAACGTGCCCACCACCGCAGAAGAAGGGTTTCCGCAGTTTGATTCCGGGGCCTGGGTGGGAGTGGTGGTGCCCGCTGGAACGCCCGCTGGCGTGATTGCCCGGCTGAATACCGAAGTGGTCAAGGCCGCGCGCGATCCGGCGGTGAGTAGCAAGCTCTCAGATCAAACGATGGTGGTCATGGCGAGCACGCCGGCGCAGCTCGATGAGTTCATTCGAGCCGAGCACGACAAATGGGGTCGCCTGATCCGCGAGGCGAAACTCAATCTCGGGGAGTAGCATGGAAGTCGGTTTCTTTTACTGGCCGTTCAGTGTCGAGCTCACCATGAAAATGGCAGCGGCTGCCGAGCGCTATGGCTACGACATGATCGGTGTGGCCGACACCCCTGGTAACGCGATGGATCCCTGGGTCACGGCTGCGCTGGTGGCTGAGCACACGCGGCGGCCCAAAGTGTCGATCTGCGTGACCAACCTCGCAACCCGTCATGCGGCGGTCTCTGCTGCGGCCATCGCCTCGGTCGATCTGATCTCGGGCGGGCGCGCCATTCTCGGGATTGGTGCGGGGAACTCTGGCACCCGCAATCTGGGGGTCAAGGGTACGCCAGTCGCTGAAATGAGCGAGGGCATCGCTTACATCA
>JAGWXN010000254.1 GCA_018969885.1 Betaproteobacteria bacterium
ACTTCATTGAAAATGACTCCGGACGAGCAGTCGATTGAACGATGATCGGTTTAATGACGTTACATTATCACATTGTGATGAGATAATGTAACACCGATAAATCGCCGCCCGTCCGTGAGTCGGGCCGCTGCTAGGCGGCGACCGTTCGCACGCCAAAGACCGTGCCCGATTCGATCACCTCAATCAGGCGATCGATATTGGGGTGTTTGCCAGGGTTGGCGCGCGCGTCGGTCGTGTGTTCGGCAAAGAGCTCCAGCCCCTCCCGCGCCGCGGCTGCGTCAATTTTTCCATGCCGCGAGGCAAGGGCTGAATAGACCGCCAGCGAGCCCGCTTTTCCTGGCTTGTTCTCGATGACCGCTACGGTTGAACCGCCTGCGTCGAGCAGTTCGAGTGCCGCCAGGTGGGCGATGGGGGGGAGCGATTTCAGTGTGTCGGCAAATGACATGGCGTGGGCCTCCTTGATGGTCTGCCTGATCCAGTCGCGCATCAGCGCCGCCAGTTCGCTTGGCTGCTCCCAGGGGATCAGGTGCCCGGCACCCGGGAGCGCCTCAAATTTTGCGTCTGCGATGGCCTGGGCGGCGGCGCGGGCGTCTTCAATCGGAATCAGCGGGTCATCGGAACCGACCACGACCAGGGCGTTCAGCATCAGCCCACGGATCATCGCGCGTTGGTCCGGCCGGTTCATGACGGCACGCATTTGCGCGATCGTGCTCTCCGCGCCCGCCTCATGCAGGTCGGCGAGGATAGCGGCGCGAAGGCTGGGGTCGCTCTGTGAAGCAGGTGTCATCAGAAACTCGCCGAGTTTCTCGACATAGCGGGACCAGTCACGGGTGGCCGAGCTGATGGCGCGTTCGCGTATCGGCGCGGCCTCGGGCGGGTCTGGATGAGCAGTGGAGCAGATCAGGGCGAGCCCCTCGACGTTGCGCAGCGGCAGCGCGAGCATCTCGAGGGCGACATAGCCTCCCATTGAGAAGCCAGCGATCAGGAGCTTGCGCTCAGTGCCGACATCGATCAGCGCGCGCCAGGCGCGCTCCGCCATCTTGGCGATGTCCGCCGGCCCGCGTACGTCGATCACACGGATCTCGGCATGGTCCCCGAGTTGCGCGATCAGACGGTCAAATACCCGAGGGGTGTTGGTCATCCCCGGGATCAGCAAGAGGACAGGGCGGGCTGACATGCTTGAGATCTCGCTAAAACTTGAGCGGCTGGGCGCGCGTCAGTGAAAGCCGAGGACTTAGCGCGCGTTACGTCGCGCAGCCCAGAAAGTCGCCCCTGCCTTGCCGTATTTTTCCGCGTGCCGGATGCCCCGGCCGAGCTGAAAGCGATCGCCCGTGCGCAGGTGCCTGGTGGAGTCGCCCACCGTCAACCAGAATTCGCCGCTGACCACCAAGGCCTCGGTGTCGAAGGGGTGGTCATGTTCAGGGGCGAGATGATCCGGGCCCCACTCGCGGACCAGAACCTCATCGAAACCACGGGCGAGCATTTCGGTCGTGAACTGATCCAGGGTCGGCTGATTCATTCGGAACTCCAGGGATGGGTTGGCGGAATGCAGGGCCCAGGGATGCCCTGGGCCGCGTTGAGATTGATTCAAGTGTCGCTTCGGTTGGTGCTGCGCGTCCAGTTAAATGATTCAATTTCTGCGATAGCCGCGACCTCAATGGGTTCCGGATGTCATCGGCCGACGAGGCCATCGACTGAGAGTCGTCGCTCCAGCGCTGGCGTGGACACACCCCCCGAACGAGGGGGTAAGATCGCTCCTCCCTGTGCCATCGCCAGACGGAGGCTCGTCTTGACCCACGCATCGTCGACCATTGCCGGTTTGCGCAGTGTCGCGCTCGAAGTGCCCGAACTCGCGCCGCTTGAGCGCTTCTTCACCGAGGTTTGGCATCTTGGCATCGCGGCGCGAACCGAGAACGCGATCTATTTTCATGCGACCGGCAACGATCATCATGTGCTGTCGGTGCATCGAGCTGCTACGGGCGCAGCGCGAATCCGCAACGTCACGCTGCGGGCGCGCGATCAGGCGGCGCTTGCCAAGGTGGCGCAGTCCACCCTCAGCGCGGGCGGCCGTGTGCTGTCCGCCGCGTCGCCGGTCGATGAGCCGGGCGGGGGGGTGGCGGTGACAGTCGTCGATCCGCACGGACGCGTCTTCCGCGTGATCCACGGCGATGAACGGCGGGCAGCCGATACGCCCGAGCACGACCGACCGATTCGGCTCGCACACGCGGTGCTGAACAGCCACGACTGCGAGGCCAGTCGGATGTTTCTCGAACAGGCGTTAGATTTTTCCCTCTCGGATCGCACCCGCATCATGGCCTTCATGCGGTGTAACAGCGACCACCATAGCATCGCCTTCGGTGATACCGACAACGATGCGCTCAATCATGTTGCCTTCCTGATGCCGGATGTCGATTCAGTGATGCGGGGCGGAGGAAGAATGCGCGACGCGGGGTTTCCAATTGAGTGGGGACCGGGCCGGCACGGCCCCGGCAACAACGCGTTCAACTACTTCATTGGCCCGTTCGATATCGTCGTTGAATACACCGCTGATGTGCAGCAGATCGACGACAGCTACCAGGCAGGCGGCCCCGCCGACTGGAAGTGGCCACCCGGTCGGGTCGACCAGTGGGGAATTTCGGCACCGCCCAGCGATCGGCTCAAGGCCGCGCAGCGTGCCGTTTCTTTTGTCGGCGTCTGACAGGCCGGTCAAGACGATGTCCCGCGTAGATGTGGCGGTCGTAGGCTTTGGCCCCTCAGGTGCGGTGGCCGCCGGGCTCCTGGCTGCGCAGGGCTTGTCGGTGCATGTGTGCGATCGGCTGACCGAGGTATATGACAAGCCGCGTGCCATTTCCCTTGACCACGAGATCCTGCGTCTCTTTCAGCAGATGGGGATACTCGATCGGGTTGAGCCCTACACCGAACCCTTTACTGATTCGGTCTGGCATGGCGTGAGCGACCAACCGATCCGTCGAATGTCAACGGTGCCGCCTCCGTATCCGCTCGCGCATTCGCCATCCATCGTGTTTACGCAGCCTCCGGTCGAGAAGGTGCTGCGAGCCCACGCGCAATCATTTGCTGGCGTTGTGGTCGATGTGGGCACCGAATTGATCGGACTCGCCCAGCAGGCAGATTCCGTCCAGCTTCGACTCTGCCACCTCGCCTCGGGTCAGGAACATTCGATTGACGCCCGCTGGGTGATCGGCTGCGATGGAGCCTCCAGCACGGTCCGCGCTCTGAGCGGCCTTCCTTTGAACGATCTGTCGTTCGATGAACGCTGGCTGGTGGTGGATTGCCTGGTGGGAGATGAAGCCCTCGCGCGGTTGCCGCAGACCAGCGCGCAGTATTGCCGCCCGGAGCGACCGGTCACCTACCTCATCTGCCCGGGCCGACATCGACGCTGGGAAATCGCGATCAACCCGGAAGAGGATCCGCAGCAGGTGGCTACGCCCGAGGGCACCTGGGCGCTGCTCGCGCCCTGGCTCGCGCCGCATGAAGCAACGCTCTGGCGACAGGCGGCTTATCGGTTTCACGCGCTGGTGGCCGAGCGCTGGCGTGATGGCCGGGTATTTCTTGCGGGCGACGCTGCGCATCAGCAACCGCCTTTTCTCGGGCAGGGGATGTGTCAGGGCTTACGCGATGTCAGCAATCTCTGCTGGAAACTGGGCGCGGTGCTGCGGGGCGAGGCGCCCGAACAGCTCCTTGATACCTACGGTCAGGAGCGCCGCGGGCATGTCACTGCGCTCACCACACGCATCAAACATATTGGTCAACTGATTGGAGAGCGCGATCGGTCGCGGGCGCGCGAACGCGACGCGCGGTTGCTCGCTGAAGGCGGTGGCGCGGTGCGGCCGACCCCGCGACAGGACGTGCAGCCGGCGCTCTCGGACGGGCTGCTATCGTCCGACTTGCATGCTGCGCGCGGCACGATTTTTCCGCAGCCGTGGCTGATTGGATCAGAGGGTACGCAGGTGCGGATGGACGACGTACTGGGGTGTGGCTGGCGTCTGGTGCTGGCATCGGGTAGCGCGATACCCGCCGATCTGCCCGCCGAAGGCGCCGGGCTGCGGGTCGCGCGGCTGGGCGACGAGGAGCTGCTCGAAGCCGACGGCGTGCTTGCCGCCTGGTTCGCCCGTCACGCGGTTACCGCAGCAGTCATTCGACCCGACCACTATGTTTTCGGTGTGGCCCATGGCGCGACACAACTCGCTGATCTGCTTGGCGAGCTGAATGCGTCGTTGAAGTCAACAATTTCCAGGAGCGCCTGACATGAGTCCCAAGCATCCCCTGCGGTCATTTTCTGAACCCGCCGTGACGAGGCGCGCACTGATCCGCGGCGCGGCGCTGCTGGGTGCTTGGCCGACGCTTGCCGCCTCGCAGTCCACCTGGCCTGATCGCCCGGTCCGTTTCATCCTGTCCCAGCCGGCGGGCTCCGGACCCGACAATGTGGCGCGTCTGTTGTCGGAGAGGCTTGGCAAGGCGCTTGGCCAGCCGGTGGTGATCGAGAACAAGCCTGGCGGACAGAATGTGATCGGCGCCCAGGCAGCGGCCAGCGCAGCGCCCGATGGCTCGAACTTCTATTTCGCCACCACCGCCGCGCTGGTCACTAACCGCTTTCTGTTCAAGTCGCTGCCCTATGATCCGCGTAAAGATTTTGTGCCGGTTGCATTTGTCGCGCGGAGCCCGTTTGGGGTGATGGTCCGCGCAGACTCGCCGATCGACACCATGCCAGCGCTCATCGCGCGATCAAAGGCCGCACCTGGCAAGCTCACGTTGGGTAACGAGGGGCCGCGTACCTTTGGCGGCATCATCGCGCGCCTCCTTAACGCCCGCGGCGCCATTGAAGCCAATCTGGTGGGGTACGCGTCGGTACGCGCTGCCGTCCAGGACGTGATAGG
>JAGWXN010000255.1 GCA_018969885.1 Betaproteobacteria bacterium
ACGCCGGACTACACCAAGGCATCGGTGTTCTTCGACTTTGGCACGGGCGGGACGGGTAAGACCTTCTATCTCGATGATGTGTCGCTGGGGGGGGCAACGCCTTCGGCGGCGCCCTCAGCCCGGATGGTGGATTTCGACGCTGGTGACTCGGACTATCAACTGGGAGGCTCGAGCGACTTTGGAAATGCGGTGTCCTCGCGCGCTGCCGACCCCGTGGTGAGCGCGAATTCTGCGGCGAAAGTCGTCAAGGCAACGGGTGCTGAAACCTGGGCGGGAACCACCTTCATGAAGGTACCCGGTTTCGACATTATTTCTCCGACCAGCGAAACGGTCGGGATGAAGGTATGGGCACCCGCTGCGGGCATCCCTGTGCGCCTGAAGCTCGAATCGATCGCGGACAACACAAAGACTGTTGAAACCCAGACGAATACGACCGCTGCAGGCTGGCAGGATTTGATCTTCAATTTTGCGAGTCCTGTCGCCGGAACCGCGCCGCTCGACCATTCCAAGACCTTCGATATGGCGTCAGTGTTTTTTGATTTTGGATCCACGGGCTCAAACAAGACTTTCTATTTCGACGATGTGAGCTTCAGGGTCTTACCTGTTTGAGAACTTCGATGACCGACCCCACCCCGTCCTCTCCGCTCGCCATCTACATTTTCGGCGGCACAGGCGACCTGTCGTTCCGGAAGCTTCTGCCGGCGCTCTTCATGGCGTTTGCCCACGAGCGTATCCGCCCGGACACCCGGATCATCGCCACGGGCCGGCAGGCGATGTCGGTCGACGCATTCCGTGAGCAAGTGACCACACGGTCCAGGGGTGGGGCGTCGAGTTCGGCGGATGAGGCGATCTGGCAGCGGTTTCTGGCCCGCCTCGACTATGTCGAACTCGATGCCTCCGATGCACAGGGATATAGAAAGCTTGGCGCGGGCAGCCGGCCCGTGGAGACCCGCCTCTTCTACCTTGCCACCGCACCCGCGCTCTTCACAACCATCTGCGCGCATTTGGATAGCGCAGGCTTGATCGACGCCGATGCACGAGTGGTGCTGGAAAAGCCGCTGGGTCACGACCTGGCCTCGGCGCGGGCGATCAATGAGCAGGTGGCCCGCCACTTCGCCGAGAACCGCATCTATCGAATCGATCACTACCTTGGCAAGGAAACGGTGCAGAACCTGATGGTGCTGCGCTTTGGCAATGCCATTCTCGAGCCGCTCTGGCGTTCACCCTACATCCGCAGTGTGCAGATCACCGTGGCTGAGACCCTGGGCGTAGGCTCACGTGCAGCTTTCTACGACGGCACCGGGGCGCTACGCGACATGGTGCAGAACCACCTGCTACAACTGCTCTGCATCGTTGCGATGGAAGCGCCCATTTCGTTGGATCCCGACGATGTGCGCGACGAAAAACTCAAGGTCTTGCGTTCGCTCAAGCGCATGACGCCCGAGGAGGTCGCGCGCTACACCGTTCGAGGCCAGTATCGCTCGGGCGTGGTGGATGGCGAGCCTGCCACGGGTTATCTGTCCGAGGCCGGCGTGCCGGCGGGCAGTGCCACCGAAACCTTTGTTGCTCTTCGCTGTCAGATCAACAATCCGAGATGGGCAGGCGTGCCGATTTTTCTTCGCACAGGAAAGCGCTTGCAGGTGCGGCGCTCGGAGGTGATTGTTGATTTCGCGCGCCCGCCTTTCTCGCCGTTTGACGACGCTGACGCTGAATCCAATCGTCTGATCATCAGCCTGCAGCCCGAGGAATCCATCAAGCTTCAGATGCTCATGAAGGAGCCGGGCTCGGGCATGCGCCGCCGGCCGGTCACGCTGGACCTAGACCTCCACGAGGCATTCAGCTCGCGTCGCGCGGAAGCCTACGAGAGGCTGCTGGTCGATGTCACGCGGTCAAGGCTCACGCACTTCATGCGGCGCGATGAGCTCGAGGCGGCCTGGTCGTGGGCCGATCCTATTGTTCGCGCCTGGGACGACTCTGGGGCGGCGCCCAAGCCTTATGCCGCTGGCAGCTGGGGACCGGCTGCGGCGTCGGCCCTCATCGCATCCGAGGGCCTCGCCTGGCATGAGGAGGCGGTGGGGTGATGAAAGAGGAATCGCCCGCGGGCGACGCGGTGCCGCGCCATCCGGTGCTTGAAAAGGTCACCCACCGCATCATTGAACGAAGTCGCGCGCGCCGCACGGCCTATCTCGCGCTCTGCGCCCGCACTGCTGCGCGTCCGCGTGGCGTTCAGCGAATGGGCTGCGCCAACGTGGCGCATGCGCTTGCGGCGATGCCTGTTAACGAACGGCTCGCCGCGCTCGCACCCAAGGCGGTCAATCTCGGCGTGGTCACCGCCTATAACGACATGCTCTCAGCTCACAAGCCCTACGAGCGCTATCCCGAGATGCTGCGTCGGGCAGCGGTTGAAATGGGTGCCACCGCGCAGGTGGCGGGTGGCGTGCCGGCAATGTGTGACGGCGTCACACAGGGCTTTGAGGGCATGGAGCTCTCGCTCTTTTCGCGTGATGTCATTGCGATGTCAACGGCGGTTGCGCTCTCGCATGATGTCTTCGATGGCGCGCTCATGCTGGGTGTGTGCGACAAAATCGTTCCTGGACTCGTGATGGGCGCGCTGCAGTTTGGACATTTGCCGGTGCTGTTTGTTCCTGCGGGGCCCATGACGTCCGGGCTGTCGAATGTCGAGAAATCATCGATCCGGCAGCGCTACGCTCTTGGCGAGGTGAGTCGCGACGTCATGCTTCAGGCGGAGCAGGCGGCTTATCACGGCGAGGGTACCTGCACGTTTTACGGCACGGCCAACTCCAATCAGATGTTGCTGGAAGCCATGGGTCTGCAATTGCCGGGCTCGTCGTTTATCAATCCCGGCACGGCGCTTCGACGCGCGCTCGACCTCGAGGCGGTCAGGGTCCTCGCGCGACTGGCTCGCAGTCGATCCTCCAGGTCATCCATTGGGTCGATGGTGAGCGAGCGGTCCATGGTCAACGCTATGGTCGGTCTGCTGGCAAGTGGAGGGTCAACCAATCACACCATTCACCTCGTGGCGATGGCGCGGGCGGCCGGCATTCTGATTGACTGGGATGACTTCGCCGAACTCTCCGGGGCTGTACCGTTGCTCGCCAAGGTGTATCCGAACGGGTCTGCCGATGTAAACGACTTCCATGTGGCGGGCGGTATGCCGGTGCTAATCAGCGAACTGCTGCGCGCGGGCCTCCTGCATGAGGATGTGGAAACAGTAATGGGCTCGGGGCTGAAGCGCTTCACGGTCTCACCCGTCTTGAATGATGCAGGTGAGCTCGCCTGGCAACCGGCCGGTGCGAGCCGCGATACGTCGGTGTTGCGGTCTGCGGAGCATGCGTTCTCACCAGATGGCGGACTGCGCGTACTGGCCGGCAACCTGGGGCGTGCGGTGGTGAAAGTATCAGCCGTCAAGCCTGAGCATCGCCTGGTTACGGCGCCCGCAGTGGTCGTCAGCAGCCAGGAGGAGCTTGCTGCACGATTTGCGCGCGGGGAGTTGCAGCGCGATCTGATCGCTGTGGTGCGCGGTCAGGGCCCGCGAAGCAATGGCATGCCGGAGCTTCACAAGCTCACGCCACTGCTGGGTGCGCTGCAAGACCAGGGTTTCAAGGTTGCGTTACTCACCGATGGGCGGATGTCGGGTGCCTCGGGCAAGATTCCGGCTGCGATTCACCTGAGTCCGGACAGCGCAGCGGCGGGGCCGATTGTGCGTCTTCGCGAGGGCGATCTCATTGAACTCGATTGCGACCGGGGCATTCTCAATGCGCGGGTGGACTCGGCAGAATGGCGATCACGCGAGGCGTGGATGCCTTCGCCCCGCGAATCGGAAGATTCGTTGGGGCGGGGCCTGTTCGCCCTGTTTCGCGAGCATGCAGCGCCCACCGAGGCGGGTGCATCCGCGCTTCTTTCCTGAGCCCTTTCATGACTGAATTACCGTTGTTTCGCTCCCGGGTGGTTCCGGTGGTGTCCATTGATGCTGCCGAACAGGCGGTGCCGCTTGCCGAGGCGCTTCTCGAAGGCGGGATTGACGTGATCGAGATTACGCTACGTCGCCCGGGCGGCCTCCCCGGCATTGCCGAGTTGTCGCGTCGCGCGCTGCCGATCTGCGTCGGCGCAGGCACGCTGCTCGATGGCGATGATGTGCGTCGGGCAGCCGATGCGGGTGCAACGTTTGGGTTATCGCCCGGGTGTACGCCTGCGCTCGCCGAGGCGGCGTTACACGCGCGCCTGCCGTTCGTGCCGGGTGTGATGACCCCGTCTGAAGTGATGGCTGCGCGCGCCCTCGGCTTTAAGCTTCTGAAACTTTTTCCTGCCGCGCAGGCCGGGGGCATCGCGATGCTCCGCGCAATGGCGGGCCCGCTTCAGGATCTGAGATTCATCCCCACAGGTGGCGTGCGGGCTGACGCGCTTGCCGACTGGTTGCGCGAACCGAATTGCGAGCGCGTGGGCGGCACCTGGATCGCGCCTTCCGATCTGATTGCAGGTGGGGATTGGGCGGGCATCGCGCGGCTCGCGCGTGAGGCGAGTGCCATCGCGCGCATGATCTAGGCGCTCTGACTGGCGGGGCCGGCCTGCGACTACCGAGCCCCGGGTTCACGCGCGCGCCCATCAACCGCAACTGTGCGTCTTACAGATGCTTTGAGAAAAAACCGACCGAGTGCACAAGCGCCTCGTTCGCTTCGGCCTCTCGCCAGGTGCGCCCACCATGTCTCGCAAAGGCGTGGTCAGCCTCTGGGTATCTGTGAATCGTCACCAGCGGATTCGGTGACAGGCGGCGCTCAAGAAGCTCATTGACCTCAGCCTGTACCCAGCGATCTTTCATGGCCATATGCAACATGAACGGACGATGGAGCGTGGGTGCTT
>JAGWXN010000256.1 GCA_018969885.1 Betaproteobacteria bacterium
CTGCTTCGCCTGGCCGTTGACATCCAGCCACATCTCAAGTTTCTGCGGGTTGGGGATCTCATCGGTGGTGGCGAGCCACGGGCCGATCGGGCCGAAGGTATCGCAGCCCTTGCCCTTGGTCCACTGACCGCCACGCTCGATCTGGAAGGCGCGCTCGGAGACGTCATTGCAAAGCACATAGCCCGCGACGTGGTTGAGGGCCTCTTTCTTGCTCACGTTGCAGGCGCGGGTCCCGATCACGATGCCGAGTTCGATTTCCCAGTCGGTTTTGGTGGAACCCTTGGGCATCATCACGTCGTCGTTGGCGCCCTGCATGCAGGTGAGCGTCTTGTGGAAGATGATGGGCTCTTTGGGCAGCGCGTTGCCGGTCTCGGCCGCATGGTCGGTGTAGTTAAGGCCGATGGCGACAAACTTGGTGGCGCCGGTGAACGGCACGCCGTAACGCGGATTGCCGCGCACCAGGGGCAGCTTGGCTGTCTTGACCTTGGCAAGCTTGGCAAGCGCCTTGGGCGATAGCTGGTCGGGGCCGATGCCCGGGAGCACGCCCGAGAGGTCGCGAAGCTTGCCGTCTGCGTCGATCATGCCGGGCTTTTCCTTGCCGGGTTTGCCGTAGCGTACGAGTTTCATGCTTTCTCCTTGGTAAGGTCAGGTGAGGGGGTAGGTGAGTGGGTAGGCGAGGCGGTCGCTGTGGGTAATCGCTCGCGCCGCCTGTCAGTCAGATCGTGATGCCGCCATCGATGTTGAACCACTGCCCGGTGGCAAACGAGCTTTCGTCGCTTGCGAGATAAACAACGATCGGAACGATTTCGTCGGCGTTGGCGAGCCGACCCATGGGTTGGCGTGCAGTGAACATGCGACGCGCTTCGTCGACATCGCCGAGTTGTGCCATGCGGTCGCGAAGGCTGGGAGTTTCCACGGTGCCGGGGCAGATGGCGTTACAGCGAACGCGCTGGCCGACAAAATCAGCCGCGATCGACTTGGTGAGGCCCAGCACCGCTGCTTTAGTGGTGCCGTAGACCGCGCGGTTAGGAAGGCCCTTGATCGATGAACAGACCGAGGCCATGTTGATGATCGAGCCGCCCCCGTGCGCGATCATGGCGGGCAACGCCGAGCGGATGGTACGCACCATCGAACGGACATTGATCGCGAAACTGATGTCCCAGTCATCGTCGCTTGCCTGGAGGATGGTGCCCTGGTGGACATAGCCCGCGCAGTTAAAGAGCACGTCGAGCGCACCGACCGATTCCATCATCGACTCAATCGCGCCGGGCGCGGTGACATCGAGCTTGCGCACATCGGGGGCGATGCCGCCGTCGGCGAGCACATCGGCACGCAGCGTCTGGAGAAGGTCCTCGCGAATATCGGTGGCGATGATGTGCGCACCTTCGCGCGCCATGGCCATCACCGCGGCTCGGCCCATGCCCTGGGCTGCTGCGGTCACAAACACCTTTTTGCCTTCAAGTCTGCGTGCCATGGGTACGAGCCTGAGTTGGATGATACGAAGAATGAGTCCGCGCCCACATCGAGCCTGGCGCGATTGCCGTGCCGATCGCGTCAGATCAATCGCTCAGGCGAAAGGCGCGCTAGCGTAGCGCAAATTCCCGGGCGGCGTCGAACTGCATGGCGGCAAGCCGCGAGTAGAGCCCGCCCGTGGCTGAGAGCGACGCGTGGGTCCCGGTCTCGACCAGCCGACCGCGCTCGAGCACAAGAATTCGATCAGCGCGCCGCACGGTGGCCAGGCGATGGGCGATGACCACCGTGGTACGACCGCTGGTTGCCTCCTCGAGTGCGGCCTGTACCTCGCGCTCGCTTTGTGCATCGAGCGAGCTGGTGGCCTCATCAAGGAGCAGAAGCTCGGGGTCGCGCAGCAACGCCCGCGCAATCGCGATCCGTTGGCGTTGCCCGCCCGACAGCCGTACGCCGCGTTCGCCAAGCGGGGTTTGCCAGCGTTGGGGGAGTCGGTCGATGAACTCGAGCGCATGCGCGGCGCGTGCCGCCTCCATCACCTCTTCGTCGGTGGCCTCGAGCCTGCCGTAGCGAATGTTCTCGAGCACGTCGGCAGAGAACACCGTGCTGTCCTGCGACACCAGGCCGATGCGCGCACGAAGCATGGCGGGCTCAAGGGCACGCAGATCAATCCCGTCCATGCGAACTGCGCCCGCCTGCGGGTCGCGAAAACGTAGGAGCAGCTGAAAGACAGTGCTTTTTCCGGATCCCGAAGGACCCACCAGCGCGACGGTTTCTCCAGGGGCCACGGCAAAGCTCACTGCCTCGAGGGCGGGCTGCTCGCGCGTGGGATAAGCGAAGGTGACGGAATCGAACATGATGGCGGGCTCGCGAGCTGCGCGATGCGCCGCGGGGGGCGTGCTCGCGGTCACGTGCGGCGCCGAACCGGTGTCGGGCTGAGAAAGCGTCGCGCGATCGGCCTGCGCGCCGATCGCGGGCGTCGCGTCAAGCAGCTGGGAGAGCCGCTCCGCCGCGCCCGCGGCGCGCTGAATGTCACCAATCACCTCGGCAATCGCCCCGATCGCACCGGCGAGGAGCGCCGCATACAAAACGAACTGCGCGAGCAGCCCGGCGCTCATCTCACCTGCGAGCACCGACCCGGCACCGCTTCGCAGCACGAACACGATCACCCCGAAACTCAGCACGATGGCGATTGCGGTGAGCGCAGCGCGAACGCGAACACGCCGGGCGGCGGCCTCAAACGCAAGCTCGGCCGCGGCCGCAAACCGTGCCGCCTCCCACGGCCCGCGATTGAAGGCCTGAACGATCTGGATCGCACCCAGTGTTTCGCCGGCCAGGGCCGAGGCATCTGCGATCCTGTCCTGGCTCGCACGCGAAAGTCGTCTCACCCGTCGGCCGATGGCGATCACCGGAATCAGCGTGGCCGCCAGCAGACCGATCATCATCAGGGCAAGCAGCGCCTCGGTGATCAGCATCATCACGAGCGCGCCTGCGCCCAGGACGGCGTTTCGCAGGCCCAGCGACACGCTGGTGCCGACCAGCGTCTGGACAAGTGCCGTGTCGGTGGTGAGGCGCGAGAGCACCTCACCGCTTCGGATGTCGTCAAAGAACGCGGGGTCCTGTGCGAGCACCTGCGAGAAGACCGCGCTTCGCAGGTCTGCGGTGACCCGCTCCCCGAGCCACGAGACCGAGTAAAACCGGAGTGCAGTGGCCAGTGCAAGCAGCACCGCCACACCGAACAGTGCGAGGAATGGGCCATCGACCGCCTGCTGGCTGCCGAAGCCCGCGTCGATCAGGTGCCGGAAGGCAAGGGGAACCGAGAGCGTTGCGCCCGCCGCGAGGAGGAGCGCAACGGCGGCGAGGAGAACCCGCCCCCGATAGGGCCGAACAAAAGGCAGCAAACGGCTGAGGCCTGCGAGGCGGGCGCGCTGACTCATGCCTGCCACCTTGATGGGCGGATCAGGAAACTCGCGAGACGAGGCGGGGTCATGCGGTCAGGCTCCGGTGAGTCGATGAATGCTCTCGCGTGGCCCGTGGGCTCGGAGCGTCGCGAGCGCCTGCGTAATCGCCGCACACGCGGTCGGCCGCTCGGCTAGCGTGAGGAGCCCGGGCGCCGCGCGAAGGACGGCCCGCACGGCTTGTGCAGGATCGGCGTGTCTTGCGAGCGGCGCGAGCGCGGTGGCGAGTGGGTCGCTCACCGCCCGGGGAGAGGACGCGCCAGCGTCGGGTGAAGAGACCGCCTCCAGACAGCGGATCCAGGCCGCCAGCGCCAGTGCAAGCACTGGCCAGGGCTGTCCGCGTTGATCAAGGGTCAGCACGGTAGGCAGCCAGCGGAGCGGTATCTTTTTTGAACCATCCATGGCGATCTGCGCGGTCTGATGCGCAAGCGCGGTGTTCGAGAATCGAACGATCAGTTCGGCGCAATAAGCGGGCGCGCGCGAATGCAGCCGTGCCGGTAGGGCAGGGATCGCCTCCGAGGCCCAGAGCCTCTCCAGAAGCGCCGTGACCGAGGGCTGAGACACCGCCTCGTCAACCGTTCGCCAGCCGGCTAGCGCGCCCAGATACGCGATCACTGAGTGTGCGGCATTCAGTAGCCGCAGCTTCATCTGTTCCCAGCCCGCCACATCATCGCTGAAGGTTACGCCGCTTGACTCGAAGCGGGGGCGGCCGGCGGCGAACCGGTCTTCAATCACCCATTGCGAGAACGGTTCGGTGACGACCGGACAGGCATCGGCGAATCCGGTGAGCCGGGCGGCGAGCGCCCGGTCTGCATCGGTGGTCGCCGGCACGATGCGGTCGACCATGGCGTTGGGAAAAGACGCAAGCTCGGGTAGCCGATCGGCGAGTGCAAGCTCCGTGCGTGCACGCAGAAAGGCATCGAGTGCGCGCTCGAGTGCGTGGCCATTACCCGAAAGGTTGTCGCAGGAGAGCAGGGTGATGCGTGCCGTTGGATCTCGGGCAAAGCGGGCTGCGAGCCCGGCAGCGAGCCAGCCGAGCGCGGTACGCGGTGGCCACGCGCCCGCCAGATCGGCGGCGAGCGCAGGCTCGTTCGCATCAAGCGCACCTTCAGCATCGAGGCAATACCCCTTCTCGGTGATGCTGAGCGACACGATCCGGGTGGAGGGCGAGGCGAGGCGCTCAAGGAGCTGGGTGGGGGTCTGCGCCGCGCAGCCCGCCTCTCGGATGGGTGCGAGCAGGCGGGCGTCGGTGCCCAGGCTGCTGCGAACCAGCAACGTATAGAGGCCGTCTTGCGCGGTGAGCGCCTGCGGCAACGCATGACTGTGAAGGTTCCAGGCTGAAATCGCCCAGTCTGATTCCCCTGCCGCGAGCGCCGCGTCAACATGAACCGCCTGGTGCGCGCGATGAAAATTGCCCAAGCCGAGATGCACGATGCCAA
>JAGWXN010000257.1 GCA_018969885.1 Betaproteobacteria bacterium
TTCGGGAGCGCTCCGACGGAATCGAGCAGAAAACTCACCCCGGCGAGCACGCTGTCGCGACGGGTAGCACCCCCACGGGCCAGCACCTGTACCCGAGCATGCCCCACAAACAGGCGGGCCGCCTGTGGATCGCCAGGCGCCGCAACCACCACCACCTGCTCAATCCAGTCCGCGCACGACAGTGCGGCGACCGAACGCTCGATCATGGTCTGCGCGCCCAGCAGCAGATACTGTTTGGGCACCTGAGCACCCAACCGCGAACCTGTGCCGCCGGCTGGCACCACTGCCCAGTAACGTTCTCTGTCGTCCAGCATGGTCATTCGCGTGTAAAGCTAAAATTCTACGCTTGAACCCCTCGACCCTCCCCCTGCCTCACCGGTCTGCCGCCCCCGCTGCGCTGCCAGCGCCGCCTCGTACCGGTCATATCTCGTCGCTACCCGCGTGTCATGGGTCATCCGACGGCGCCCTGATTGCCGCACTCGCCACGCGCGAGGCCGCTCAGGGACGGACGTTGCTCGTAGTGACCGCATCGGCGGCCGATGCGCCCAGGCTGCGCGACGAACTCGCGTGGTTTGCACCAACCCTACGGATTGCCTTGCTGCCCGACTGGGAAACACTCCCTTGGGACGCATTCTCGCCCCATGACGATCTGATCTCCGAACGACTGTCCACGCTGCATTCGCTATCGGCGGGCACGCTCGATGTGGTGGTGACCGCTGCGACCACGGCCCTGCACCGGCTCGCGCCAGCCTCCTTCGTGGCTGCCCGGACCTTTAGGTTCAGAAAAGGCCAGAAGCTCGATGAGGCTCGCCTTCGCGCTCAACTGACCGCCGCAGGGTATGAGCATGTCAGTCAGGTTGTGCATCCTGGCGAGTACTGCGTCCGTGGCGGTTTGATCGATCTCTACCCGATGGGCGCCACGCTGCCCTTCAGGCTCGACCTGTTTGACGACGAACTCGAATCAATCCGTACCTTTGACCCCGACAGCCAGCGCAGCCTCTATGCCACCCAGGAGGTGCGCCTCTTGCCCGGGCGCGAGTTTCCGGTCGACGACGAAGCACGGAACGCCTTCAGGGCGCGCTGGCGCGAACGTTTTGAAGGCGACCCCTCTCGAAGCCCCATCTATCGAGACATCGGTAACGGCGTCCTCGCACCGGGGATCGAATACTGGATGCCGCTTTTTCACGGCACCATGGCCACCGTCTTCGACTATCTGCGAGACAACGCGCTGGTTCTCACGCATGGCGATGTCGAGCAATCCGCCGCGCGCTTTCTGCTCGATGCAGGCCAACGACACCGTTTTCTCGCACACGATCCGGAGCGGCCGCTCCTCTCGCCGGCCGAACTCTTCATCACCGTCGACGACTTCTTCGCACTCGCCCGCAGACTTGGGCGTTGGACGATGCCCCGCATCACCAGCGGCCAGCCTCCAACAGAAGACGTGGGCGCCACTGCCGTCGAGCCGCATTCCGCCACCGACAGCCCGGAACAGGATCGCGATCGCTACGCAGCGCCCCTGCCCCACCTGGAAGTCAACCGCCGCGCCGAGCGGCCGCTTGGAAGGCTGGTGGACTGGCTGGACAGCACCCCGGGCCGCACGCTGATTGTTGCCGAGTCACCCGGTCGCCGCGAAACCATTGCCGAGCTCCTGCAACAGGAAGGCATCGATGCGCCGGTCGTTGAAGGCTGGCAGCAGTTCATCGATCAGGCACTTCCGGCAGCACTGGTGGTTGGCCCGCTTCAGGAGGGCTTCTCGCTCACCGACAGCACCCTCGCCGTCATCACTGAGGGCGAACTCTTTGCGGGCACCGCGCGCCGCTCGCGGCGAGGCCGGCGGGAAAGCGCAACCAATGTCGACTCGCTGATCCGCGATCTCGCCGAATTAAAGATCGGCGATCCGGTGGTGCATGTACAGCACGGCATTGGCCGCTACCAGGGCCTGATCACCATGGATCTGGGCGACGGGCCCACCGAGTTTCTGCACCTGGTGTACGCAGGCGAGGCTACGCTCTATGTGCCGGTTGCGCAGCTTCATGTGATCGGCCGCTACAGCGGTGCCGCACCGGAAGACGCGCCGCTTCACCAGCTGGGCTCGGGCCAATGGGAAAAAGCACGTGCGCGCGCCGCTCGCCATGCGCGCGATGCTGCCGCTGAGCTTCTTGATCTGTATGCTCGCCGCGCCGCGCGCGCCGGTCATGCCTTCGGCTTTGCCGCGCGTGACTACGAAGCCTTCGCGGAAGGCTTTGGCTTTGAAGAGACCCCCGATCAGCTTGCGGCTATCCATGCCGTGGTGCAGGACCTGGTTGCGGCGCGCCCCATGGACCGACTGGTCTGCGGGGATGTGGGCTTTGGCAAAACCGAGGTTGCGCTCCGTGCGGCTTTCATCGCCGCCGCCGATGGTCGGCAGGTGGCCGTGTTGTGCCCCACCACGCTGCTGGCCGAACAGCATTTCCGCACCTTCTCAGACCGGTTCGCCGACTTCCCGGTGCGCCTGGCTGAGCTCTCACGGTTTCGTTCTGCCGCTGAAACCCGCGAGGCGATTGAGAAGATCAACCGCGGTGAAATCGATATCGTGATCGGCACGCACAAGCTTCTGTCCGCCGACA
This sequence comes from Betaproteobacteria bacterium, assembly GCA_018969885.1. Next base: position 2,607 of record JAGWXN010000257.1, read on the forward strand.
TCAAATTCCGAAATCTCGGACTCGTGATCATCGACGAAGAGCATCGGTTCGGTGTCCGTCAGAAGGAGGCGCTCAAAGCGCTACGAGCCGAGGTCGACGTGCTCACCCTGACCGCAACGCCGATCCCGCGCACACTTGCGATGAGCCTGGAAGGCATCCGCGATTTTTCTGTCATTGCGACCGCGCCGCAAAAGCGCCTCGCCATCCGTACCTTCGTTCGACGCGAGTCAGACGCCACCATCCGAGAGGCGCTGCTGCGCGAATTGAAGCGCGGTGGCCAGGCCTATTTTCTCCACAACGAAGTTGACACCATCAACAACCGCCGCACCCGGCTGGCCGAGCTGATGCCCGAAGCACGCATCGAAGTGGCCCACGGACAGATGCCCGAGCGCGAGCTCGAGCGCGTCATGCGCGATTTTCACCAGCAGCGTTTCAATGTGCTGCTCTGCACGACCATCATTGAAACCGGCATCGATGTACCGAGCGCGAACACCATCGTGATCCATCGCGCCGATCGTTTCGGCCTCGCCCAGCTCCATCAGCTGCGCGGACGCGTAGGCCGCTCGCACCATCAGGCCTACGCTTATCTGCTCATTCCTGACGAATCAGCCATCACACGCGACGCGAGCAAGCGACTGGACGCGATTCAAGCGATGGAGGAACTCGGCTCGGGGTTTTATCTCGCCATGCATGACCTCGAGATCCGAGGCGCGGGCGAAGTGCTGGGCGATTCGCAGTCCGGCGAAATGCAGCAGGTGGGCTTCTCGATGTATACCGACATGCTCACCGAGGCCGTTCGCGCGCTGAAGGAAGGCCGCGACCCCGACCCTGGCGCGCCGCTCGCAGCCACCACCGAAATCAAGCTGCATGTCCCGGCACTGTTGCCCGCCGATTACTGCGCTGACGTGCACGAACGGCTAAGCCTCTACAAACGACTCGCTGGCGCCGATAGCGACGACAGGCTTCGCGAATTACAGGAAGAACTGATCGATCGCTTTGGCAAATTGCCCGAGCCGGCTGTGGCCCTGTTTGAGACCCACCGGCTCAGAATCGCCTGTAAGCCACTTGGCATCATCAAGATCGATGCGGCCGCAGAGGCGGTCGTGGTTCAGTTCATCGAGAAGCCGCCCATCGATCCCGGTCAGATCATTGGGCTCATTCAGCGCCGCCGTGACGCGCGGATGAGCGGCCAGGACCGAATCCGCTTCACGCTCGCCACGCCCGACCTCAAATCCCGGGTCCGTGCAATTCGTGACATCCTGACCGGTCTCGCAACGCCCGTGCCGCCCCCACCCGGCAAGAAGAAACCGTGAGCACGCTGATCGTTCAGCACCCTTTTCTGTCTCGCATCGCAATCGAGGCGTTCACCGCGCTCGCCGGGCATCCGCCCGATCTTGCAGCCGGCCAGCTCGCGCTCTGGCGTCGCGTATCCGTCGAAGGTGAGACCCTCGAGGCTGCGGCTGAGGCTCATCAGGTTGACGCCGAAATCGTGGCGCCCGATTTACGACTCAGTCGCTTCGGACTCGCCGCATTCGATATGGATTCCACGCTCATCACCATCGAGTGCGTCGATGAAATTGCGGATTTCGCCGGCCGTAAAGCCGAGGTCGCCGCGATCACCGAAGCCGCGATGCGCGGTGAGATCAGCGACTATGACGAGAGCCTGCGCCGTCGCGTGGCATTGCTCGAAGGACTCCCGGAGTCGGTGCTGCAGCGGGTATGGGATGAGCGGGTGGAACTGAGTCCTGGTGCCGACACGCTGGTGCGACGCATGAAGGCCAGTGGTCTGCAACTCCTTCTCGTGTCCGGCGGCTTTAGCTTCTTTACCGACCGGCTCGCGGCGCGTCTTGGCATCGCGCATGTCCAGTCCAATCGACTCGAGATCAGCCATGGGCGGCTCACTGGACGCCTGGTGGGCCCCGTGATCAATGCCGCCGCCAAGCGGGTGGCACTGGAACATACGGCAGCACGCATCGGCTGCCCACTCTCCCGTACCATCGCAGTCGGGGACGGCGCCAACGATCTGCAAATGATGTCGGTGGCCGGGCTATCGGTGGCGTATCGGGCTAAACCGCTGGTTCGCAACGAAACCACTCACGCCATCAATCACGGCGGACTCGATTCGCTTCTCGGCCTCTTCGAAGACACGCGCTGAGGCGGGCTCGTAACGCCTCAAGCGGCGTTCACCATTTCGCCTTCGAGATCATGTTCGTCGGCACCTGTGATAC
>JAGWXN010000014.1 GCA_018969885.1 Betaproteobacteria bacterium
TGTCGCGGGTGCGAATGTTCTTTTACTCGGGCGCGGCGCTGGCCCAGCCCATCTGGGACAGCCTCTGGGATTCGCAGGAGCGGGAGATCGGCGAGCGCATTGTCATGGGTACCGGGCTGGGTATGACCGAGAGCGCGCCGTTTGCGGTGTTCATCACCAATCCGGAGGTGCGCGCGGGCGACATTGGCGTTCCGGCAGCCGGGCTCGAATTGAAGCTGGTCGATATCGATGGCAAGACCGAGGTGCGTTATCGCGGGCCTAACATCACGCCCGGTTACTGGCGCGCTCCCGAGCAGACGGCCGAGTCGTTCGACGAAGAGGGCTTTTTCCGAACCGGCGATGCGGTGCTCTGGATCAATCCCGACAACCCCCATCTGGGGCTGCGCTTTGACGGCCGCATTGCCGAAGACTTCAAGCTCGCGACCGGCACCTTTGTGAGCGTCGGACCGCTTCGGGCTCGCATCATCGCAGCCGGCGCCCCCCACGTGCAGGATGCGGTCATCACCGGCCTGAACCGGAACGAGGTGGGGGCGCTCATTTTTCCATCACCCACCGTTCGCGCGCTGGCCGGGCTCGCACCGGACGCGCCCCTGGCCGAGGTGCTCGCAGCGGCCCCGGTGCGTGCGCACTTCCAGACCGTTCTCAACACCCTCGCGGGCGCTGCCACCGGAAGCGCGAGCCGTGTGGCGCGCCTTGCGCTGCTGGCGGAGCCGCCCTCGCTCGATCTGGGTGAGGTGACCGACAAGGGCTCAATCAACCAGCGGGCGGTGCTCCGGCATCGGGCTGCACTGGTTGAAGCGCTGCACGAAGGTACTCTGCCCGGCCTCTTCCTTCCGTGTTGAGTCCTCTGCCACAATAGCGTCGCTGCGGGCGCGTGGTGTGTGCCCCGTATGCCGGGCAAAAAAATACTCAGGGAGATCGCCATGACATCACGCCGTCAATTGATCCTGGCCGGTTCGGCCGCCGCCGTGCTGGGTGCCGTCGGGTCGCGCGCCTTCGCACAGGCTGGGCTGCCCATCGATCAGGTCAAGATTTTTTATGGATTTCCACCCGGGAGTTCGGGCGATATCGTGGCGCGCCGCGTGGGTGAAAAACTTGCCGGCAGCACATTCACCAAGAACGCCGCGGTGGTCGACAATCGGCCCGGTGCGGGTGGGCGCATCGCGCTTGACGTACTCAAGCCCGCGCCAGCCGATGGCACGCACCTCGCGCTCACGCCGTTTTCCATGCTCGCGCTTTTTCCGCACGTCTACAGCAAGCTCGGCTACGACGCCTTCCGCGACTTCGTTCCCGTCTCGATGGCTGCCATCATTCAGCATGGCTTTGCGGTGGGGCCCATGGTGCCCGCAAGCGTTCGGAACCTGAAAGATTTCGCCGCCTGGGCCAAGGCCAATCCCAAAGACGCCAACTACGGCTCGCCCGGTGCGGGCTCCACCCCCCATTTTGTTGGCGCGCTGTTTGGCATTCAGGCGGGCGTTGACATGAAACACGTGCCTTACAAGGGCTCGGTCCCGGGCGTCACCGATGTGGTGGGTGGGCAGATCGCCGCCATGGTCACGCCGCACGGCGACTTTCTCGCCAACACCCGGGCAGGCAAGATGCGAATTCTTGCCACCTCGGGCGCACAGCGCTCGCCCTTCGTGCCCGATGTCCCTACCTTTGCCGAACAGGGCTTCCCCGACCTGGTGGTTGATGAGTGGTTTGCGTTCTTCGCGCCTGCCCGCACGCCCGCCCATGTTGTGGCCGCAGCTAATGCCGCGGTCAACGCTGCGGTCAAGGAAAAATCGGTGATCGACGCGCTCGCCAATGTCGGGCTGATTGCTCGCGGCAGCACTGCCGAAGAGCTTGGCCGCAGTCAGAAGGAGCAGTACGACAAATGGGGCCCGCTCATTAAGAAAGTGGGCTTTACGGCTGAATCCTGATCAATCACGGGTCAACGCCGTTGGCCCCGTAGCGCTCACCATGAAAGACACCCAGGTACTGATCAGCGGTGGCGGCCTCGGAGGCCTGTCCGCTGCCCTTGCGCTCGCCGAGCGCGGCTTCGAAGTCACGGTTCTCGAGAAGGCCGCCGAGTTCACTGAAATCGGCTATGGCATTCAGCTTGGGCCCAATGCCACCCGCATTCTCAAACGCTATGGCTTGTGGGACACGGTCTCAACCAGCGCGGTATTCCCCGAGGCAATGGTGTTCCTCGATGCTATCGATACCGAGGAGTGGGCGCGAGTCAATCTGAACGATGCTTTTCTCGCGCGCTTCAAGCACCCCTACGCGGTCATTCATCGTCGCGACCTGCTGGGGGCATGGCTTGCCGCCTGCGAAAAGCATCCCCGCATTCAACTGCTCACATCCAAGGGGCTCGCCAGCATCACCGATCACGGCACGATGGTGGAGGTAGGCTGCGAAGACGGCACGCGCTTTTCCGCGCGTTGCCTGATTGGCGCCGATGGGCTGCTCTCACCCACGCGTGACTATGTCGTGGGCGCCTCGCAGCCCCGGGTTACCGGGTTTCTTGCCTACCGTGGAGTCATCCCCATCGGCAAGGTCTTTGACCACACCTATGATCGCTCGGTGATTGGCTGGTTCGGCCACAACATTCATCTCGTGCAGTACGCCTTGAGGGCGGGGGATGTTCTGAACAACGTGGCGGTGTTTGGGAGTCCCGCCTTTGCGCGCGGGGAGGCAGAGTACGGTTCGCCCGCTGAGCTCACTGCCATGTTTGAGCATGCGCATCCGCGGGTTCGCGCCATGCTGGAGTACATCAGCCTCGATCGCCACTGGATGATGCGCGACCGCGATCCGATCGGTAACTGGACGAAGGGTAACGTCACGCTGCTGGGCGATGCCGCGCATCCCACCTTGCAATATCTCGCGCAGGGCGCGTGCATGGCGTTTGAAGACTCGGTGGTGCTGGCTGCCCGCCTGGCCGAATCGCCCAACGATCCGCATCAGGCTTTTCTGGCTTACCAGAAAGCGCGGGTACTTCGTACGGCCCGAGTCGTGCTCACCGCGCGCGCCTTCGGCCACGTGCTGCACGCAGGGGGCGTGGCACGCGATCTGCGCAACGATCTGTACCGGGGTCGCGCACCCGAGTCTTTCTTCCATGAGATCGACTGGATCTATCGGGGGATTCCCGAGACCGAGTTCTGACGCGAGCGCGCGCTAAGAGAAGAATCGCAGGTTACACTCCAAAAAAACCGAAGGAGACAACGTCATGAGTTCATCCCGTCGCAACCTGATCATCGGCGGCGCGTCAGCCGCGGGTCTGTCGGGCTTTCCTGCCATTGTCCGGGCCCAGCAGAAATTTGAAGTCAAGGTCGCCAATTTCGTGGGCCCGCAGCACTTTCAGTCGCAGTGGCTGGTCAAGTGGGGCGAGGAGCTTGAAAAGAAATCCGACGGCCGGCTTGTCTTTAAGCACTTTCCAAGCGCGCAGATGGGCCCCACGCCGAAGCACTTCGATTTCGCGCGCGACGGCACGGCCGAAATGGCTTACATCCTTCACGGCTCTACGCCGGGCCGGTTCCCGCTCACCGAGCTGGTCAACATGCCCTATCTCATCGGTAGCGCTGAAATCGGCATCAAAGTGCTGAATGACCCCGAGCTTCGTGCCAGATATCTCGACGCGGAACATCGCGGTACCAAGGTGCTTTATCTCTTTACGCACCAGCCTGGGAGCGTACACACCACCAGGAAGGCGCTGCGAACGCTCGATGATTTCAAGGGGCAGCGGCTGCGGTTCTCAACGGCCGCCATCCGCGAGTTCATCTCCGCCATGGGCGCCACGCCCGTTGGCGTTCCACCCACCGAAGTGGCTGAGCAGCTTCAGAAAGGAACGCTCGACGGTGCTTTCACCGACTACGGTGGCGCCGGCATCGCCTGGAAGCTTGGCGGCATCTGCAAGTACACCACTGAGCTCTACTGTTTTGTGTCGAGCTTCGCGGTGGTGGCCAACCAGGCTTGGTACAACAAGCTCCCAGCCGATCTTCAGAAGCTCATCGACCAGTCGGTCACCGGCATCGAGAAAGAGATCGGCGGTGGCTGGGATGCGCTTGATGTCCCCGGCAAGAAGGCCATGATGGATGGCGGCGGTGAGGCGATCCGGCTATCCAACACCGAAGACGAGCGCCTGCGCAAGATCGGGGCCGACGTCACTGAATCCACGCTGAAGGCCATGGAAGCTAAAGGCCTGCCGGCGCGGGCGGTGTACGCCACCATGAAGTCGCTCGCCGAGAAACACGCCAAGACCTCGAAGAACTTCTGGGCCTGATGTCAGCCGCTCGAGTGCGCGCCCTGGTGGCGCGCCTCACGCTTCTGTTTGACAGCATTGCCGTCCTGGCGCTCCTCGCAATGATGGGCGTCACGACGGCGGATGTGCTCCTGCGCCGCTTCACCAACAAGCCGATCACCGGGGTCACCGAACTTGCCGAGCTCGCGCTGGGCGTCGCGTTTTTCATGGCGGCGCCTGGGGTGTTTGCCCGCGGTGCCAATATCACTGTCGACATGATCGATCAGTGGCAGCCGCGCTGGTCGGCCGGGCTCAAGCGCATCGCGGCACTTCTTTCTGCGGTGATGCTCGGGTTTTTTGCCTGGCATATGGTGGGCCCACTGATCGACATCGTCGAGTTCGGCGACACGTCGGCTGATCTGCAGATCCCGAAGGTCTGGTTCATGGCGCCTGCCTGGGTCGGCATTGTGCTCGCGCTGTTTACCTCGGTTGCCGTGCTGCTTGCAGGCGAGATCGACTCGGCGCGCTCAGAGGGTGCGCTATGAGCGTGGGCATGATCGGCCTGGTATCGGTCATCGGGCTGCTCGCGCTCATGATGCTGCGAGTGCCCATTGCCACTGCGCTCACCTTGAGCGGCGTGCTTGGTTACGCTGCGGCGCAGGGCTGGCCCGTTACCTTCCGCACGCTTGCCTCCATTCCCTATGAACTCACTGGCGCCAACCCCGGTGTGGCGTATTCATTTACGGTGGTGCCGCTCTTTATTTTTATGGGGGCGGTCGCTTCGCGTGCGCAAATGTCGTCAGAGCTGTTCGCTGCAGCCAATGCCCTCTTCTCAGGCATCCGCGGGGCACTTGCCGCAGCCACCATCGGTTCTTGCGCGGCATTTTCCGCGATCTGCGGCTCGTCGATTGCCACCGCAGCGACCTTCTCGCGCGTCGCCATTCCCGAAATGCGCCGCTATGGCTATGACATGGAACTGGCCACCGGGAGCGTCGCCGCGGCGGGCACCCTGGGCATCCTGATTCCACCATCGCTCATTCTGGTGATCTACTCGCTGGTGGCCGAGGAGTCGATCAAGGCGCTGTTTGCGGCCGCCATGATTCCGGGCATTGCGCTTGCGATCGGTTATGTGGTGGTCATCGCGGTGCTTGCGCGAATCCGCCCGCACCTCATGCCTGCTTCGCCCGCTCAACCTTTCGCTGAGCGCGTGCGCGCGCTCGCTGGCACCTGGAAGCTCGCGCTCCTGTTCGTACTGGCGGTGGTCGGTATTTATGCCGGCTGGTTTTCGCCCACCGAGGCCGCCGCGATCGCGTCGGCGGCTGCGGTGGTGATTGGCTTTGCCACCCGGCAGCTCACGCTACGTGGCCTCTGGGACGCGGGTATCGAAACCGTTCAGACCACGGCGATGCTGTTCATTATCGTGATCGGCGCCTTCATTTTTTCCCGGCTGATCGTGCTCACGCAATTCCCGGGCGCGCTCGCCGACTGGGTGAATGGCGCGGGGCTTGCGCCCTGGATGGTGATTGCAGCGATCGTTGCGCTCTACCTGCTGCTTGGGACTTTCCTCGAGGAGGTCAGCACACTTCTCATCACCGTACCCGTGCTGCTGCCGGTGGTGAAGGGCATCGGCTATGACCCGATCTGGTTTGGTGTGTTCGTGACCGTCATGTCAACGGTGGGACTGATCTCGCCGCCTGTTGGGCTCACGGTGTTTGTCGTGCAGTCCCAGAATCCGGAGGTACCGCTTGAGAAAATCTTTCGCGGTGTGATCCCGTTTCTGGTGGCCGACATTGTGTTGCTGGTCGCGCTGGTGGCGTTTCCCGCTCTGGCCACCTGGCTGCCCAAAGTATTGGCCTGATTCACATGTTTCCCGGCGCCTCCCTTCCTCTTTCCCCGCGGAGCGAATCATGTCCCGATCCGACAATGCTTCAGTCACCCTGCGGGGTAGTGTCGCTGCGGCTGCGGTGGCTTGTTTAGTGGGAGGGGCTCACGCGCAGACGGAGCCGCAACATGATGTGGCGGTGATTCGCGATTTTCGTTTTCATACCGGGGACGTCTTCCCGGAACTGCGCATTCACTACACCACGCTTGGCAAGCCCGATGGCATTCCCGTGCTGGTCCTGCACGGCACAGCGGGCTCTGCGCAGACCATGCTCGTGCCGGGGTTCGGTGGCGAGCTCTTCGGAGCTGGCCAGCCGGTTGATGCGGCGCGCCATTTCATCATCATCCCCGATAGCCTGGGCACTGGAAAAAGCAGCCGCCCCTCCGAAGGGCTTCGAACCCGCTTCCCGCGCTACAACTACGATGACATGATCGCCGCGCAGTACCGGCTGGTGACCGAGCATCTGGGCGTGAAGAAACTTCGTCTGGTCATCGGTAATTCCATGGGCGGGATGCATACCTGGCTCTGGGCCCAGCGTTATCCGGACATGATGGACATCGCCGTTCCCATGGCTTCGCTTCCCACCGAGATGTCGGGACGAAACTGGATGACGCGCCGGCTGATCATCGACAGCATTCGCAACGACCCTGATTGGCAGGGGGGCCACTACGCGCGCCAGCCGAAAGGCGTACAGCGGGCGGTCGTGTTCTATGGCCTTGCCACCAACGGCGGCAATCAGGGGCTCCAGCGTCTGGCACCCACTCGCGAGCAGGCCGACGCGCTACTGGATGAGCGGCTGAATGCGCCGTTCACCGCCGATGCGAACGATCTGCTCTATCAATGGGATGCCTCCCGCGACTACAACGCGGCGCACGATCTTGAGAAGATTCGGGCCCGCCTTCTGGTCATCAACTCAGCCGATGACGAGCGCAACCCACCCGAACTGGGCGTGATGGAACGCGAACTGAAACGCGTGAGCAATGCGCGCCTTTATCTGATTCCAGCGAGCCCGCAGACATCAGGCCATGGCACCACCGGCCAGGCGCGATTCTGGAAGCATGAGCTTGAGCGCGAACTGCGCGAGGTTCCGCAACGCTAGCCGGGTTGCTCGACGGCCGCGCGAACGCCACCGGCCCACAGCTGAGCGGCCGACATCAGGAAGCCGATATCGGTTTGGGTGGTCACGAACAGGGCACCGCTTCGGATCGAGGCAGCCTGCCGTTCAACGCTTCGGTTGCCGCCGCACCCGGCAAATTTTCCGTGGCGCCTTGCCACCTCGATCACCCTCGCCTGAGCGGCCTGGATTTCCGGGTCGTCAAAGCGCCCCGGTTTGCCGATGTTGGCGGCGTAGTCGTTGGTGCCCAGATGAATGACATCAATGCCCGGCACCGCACAAATGTCCTCGAGGTTGGCCATTCCTTCCGCCGATTCGATCATGCACACCAGCAGGCAGGCATCGTTTAGCGCTTGGATGGCTTCAGCGAGCGGCACCGCGCGATAGTCAAAGTGCGGGTAACCGCCCACCACCGAGCGCTTTCCTATCGGTGCAAACCGGCAGACCTCAACCGCGCGGCGGGCCTGCGCGCCCGTGTTGATGTCGGGGTAGACGATTCCGGTGACGCCGTTGTCAAGGAGCAGGGAGACGTCGGGATCATCCACGCCACGAACTCGCACGAGTGGTGCAACGCCGATCGCAAGCGCGGTGTGCGCAATGTTCTGGATGGATTCGAGATCAAAGATCGAGTGCTGGCAATCGATGAACAGAAAATCGTGTCCGCTCGCCTTGGCAATGCGTGCGATATCCGGTGACCGGGCCAATCGGACGTTCAAGCCCAACACGGGCTGGCCAGCGGCAAGTTTCTGTCTGAGCGGATGAAGCGACATGATCGGGGTCCGGAAGGGATTTAAGCCGGGCTCGAGCGCATCGGGAAGGCGCGAGCCTGCAGGAACAGAAATTCCACGCGCAGGAGCGGCGTCGCGCCTTGCTCACGCAGCCCGAAGCCGACCACGGCCACGCGTTCGCCCTCGCGAATCTCGGGCACCTGCCACTGTGACATTCGAAAGAGCGGTGCGAGTTCGATCTCCCAACGGGCGGCCTGCCCGCCGGGCACGCTCGCGCGCGCAAGCAGTTGCGCAGCATCGACCGGCGCCGACTGGGCCGGTATGTTACGTCGGGCGAGGTCTGGCGGTAGTTGCAGACGGGGGTCGGGTTCGAGCATGAATTCAGCGTGCGGGTTACGCCAGCGCACTTGTCGCGCAACGCCTTCCAGATAGAGCGGCTGATCCTGGTTGAAGCTGCTCCAGCCGTGATGGGCCCATGCGGCCGGGTGCGGCGAGAACAGGAGCGCAGCGAGCCCGCCCAGGGCCTGCCGGCGACGTGAAGCGGTGGGGTGAGTCATGAAAGTGTGATTCCTTCGTCTATCAGGCATAACCGATCCAACGGCCCAGCGAAACAATGGCGATCCAGATCAACATGGAGGCAAGCGCGCTCAAGCGTGCAGTGACATCCAGTCGCGTGAGCGAGCCGCGCAGATGAAACCATACCGCGTTACTCGCCGCGACCGCGAGCAGCAGCATCTTGAGCGTGAAGATCCGGTTGGCGAGCAGTTCGGCCGCTTGCGACGCAAACATCAGAACCCCGCTTACCACGCACAGCAGGGCTCCGGTTGCGACCAGACGCAGACAGAGTGACGCGAGGGGCTGTAGGGGTACGGCCTGCCCCAGCCCTAAGACCCGGAGCTCGACCAGAAAAAGATTGCCGAGCAGCATGGCGATACCCAGCAGATGGACGATCTCGAGCGCCGGGTAGGCCCAGGGATGCGAAGCAATGGCAGCGGGGTTCATGGTTGGGTATGGGCGCGCAGGCGCGGGCACGAGTCCACGGCGAGTGGTTGGGGGAGATGATATCGGCATCGAAGCCACACCGTGTGTCTGACTTACGCCCCACTGGGGCTGTCATTTGAGTGGCGCCAGCGTGGATTTGGCGCGACGCCGGCTTGAATCCGACTTGACCCCCCTGCTTTCCGACGAGCATATTGACGCTGCAGCTCGCACCCGCGGTCCTTCCCGTTCGATTGCGTAGGGGCCTACCCATGCCCGCATCCGAGATTTTGCAGCGCCCACCTGTCGAGTCTGGTCGACCCAAGCTCGCCGACTGGATGTTCATCGTATTCCTGGTTTGCATGCTGATCGTGATCGGCGTGCTGGGGAGGATGACTTTCAGGGAGGGCTTGAGGACCGAGGCGAGCAAGTCCCAGGCGGAGGCGCTCCTTCAGTGGCTCGGTCAGGCCAGCACACAGCGCTTCGCTGAGGGCTATGTTCTGCCGGCCTGCTCGGGACACGCAAGCGTCGGCTCATCGACCACGACGTGGGGTGAATGCGCCAAGGCGCTCGTCCGTGCGTCGGGCCCGCTTGAATCCGTTCGTAATTCGTTTACTGACCAGCCGATAGGTCTGATCACCCGATGCGAAGCGGGTGACTTGTCAACTGCTGGGCAAATTGTGATCGAGAAGATCACACCCACGCCGCCCGGCTCGGCGGTTGCACTGACAATCGGACCGATCGAGGTGGACGAGCCGCTTGGCCGAAAATTAACGTTTCGGCTCACTGTCTGTGACAAGGGCGGCTACCCCATTCGAGTAGGCGAAACCACCTTCTAGGGGTTGACATGACCAGCGGCACTCCCACGCCTCCGCACGACGGTACCGAGAGCGCCACGCCGGTTTCTTACAGGCATGCCGTTGATGGCGAAGTGCCTGCAGTGATTGGCGGGCGGGCTGAGCGCGAACGTCAGGCCTTGTCGGGCGAGGGCGGTGCCAGGCGGTTGATCTATTCGTGGCTGTTTGATCCGACGCTCCCCGGTAACTACCACAAGGCCTTCGACCGGCTGATCGTCTGGACCATCATCCTCAATTTGTTTGCCCTGCTGATCGAGCTGGTCCCGCAGATCCACGAACCCAATCGCGTGTGGTTCGATCGGTTCGAGATCGCCTCGGTGATTCTTTTTACGGTCGAATATCTGCTTAGGCTGTACACCGCGCCCGAGGATCCTCAATTTCGAGCGGCAAGATCAGCGCGTATCGCGTTTATCCGTAATCCGTTTGCGGTCGTCGACCTGCTTGCCGTACTGCCGTTCTATCTACAGGCTGTGCTTCCGATTGATTTGCGGGCGCTGCGGGTATTGCGCCTCCTTCGGCTGCTGAAGATCTTCCGGCTGCTGATTCCGGCCTGGCAAGAGTTCGCGGAGCTCAACCGCGGTCGGACCTTTCGGCAGAGGGTCCATGCCTTGGTGTTTCCAAGTGAGTATGGCGGGCGGCTGCATGGATATTTTGATGCCTTCATCGCCGCCTGGGTCCTGATTTCCGTCTTTTCGGTGATCCTCGAGTCGGTGCACTCGATCAGCTACCTGCTGCACATCGAGCTGATCGTGATCGACGTGATCGCAGTGGCGATTTTTACCATGGAGTATTGCGCGAGGCTTTACTGCTGCGTGGAGGACGAGCGCTATCGTGGAGCTGTGAGCGGCCGCCTGCGGCAGGCTAAATCTGCCTCGATGGTGATCGACCTGCTCGCTATCCTGCCCTTCTTTCTCGAAGCGTTGATTCATCATCTTGTCGATCTTCGCTTTCTCCGAATATTTCGGCTGCTACGCCTGCTCAAACTCACGCGTTACACCGGTGCGACCAGAACGCTTGCCAAGGTGATCGTGCGGGAGTGGCCCGTGATGGCCGCAGCGGCGTTCATCATGTTGCTGCTCGTGGTGCTGACTGCGAGCCTGGGGTACTTGTTTGAGCATGAAGCGCAGCCCGACAAGTTCGAAAACATTCCGCAATCGATCTACTGGGCGGTGATTACGCTCGCCTCGGTGGGCTATGGCGACATTTCGCCCGTCACACCAGCGGGTCGGGCCATCACCATTGTGCTTGCGCTGATCGGAATCGGCATCTTCGCGATTCCCGCTGCCCTGCTGTCTTCAGCGTTTTCAGACCAGCTTCACAAAGAGCGCGATGCACTCAAGCAGGAACTTTTTGATATGTTGGCTGATGGGCAGCTTTCCGAGGAAGAGGCGGAGGTGATTAATCGCGAGGCGAAGCGTCTGCACCTATCGGCGGAAGACGTCGAAGTCCTGATCGAACAGGCAAGGCGCGAGCGCGAAGCGGCCGACGATCTCGCCAAGCTGCCGCTCCACAAGATTGCTGAACGCCCCGAGCATGCCGTCGAGCATTTCAAATCATTGGTCAGCGAAATCCGGCAACTTGGCTTACTCACCGACACCCAGCGATTTGAAGCACTTGCGCGAAGCGGCGACCGGCTCACGGTGTCGGAGTGGCAGCTATGGCGCCAGCTGACGACCCCGCCGCCGGGTTCGCCGATCGCGGACAACGAGCATCCGACCAAGGCGTGAGAACCGGCCCGGTACGCTCAGCCAAGCAGGTGGGATTCAATCGATTTTTTCAGTAGCTGCCTGTCTTCCGCAGTCGCGGCTTCGGTTGAAAGCAATCGCACCTGTTCCAATCGCGAACCGTTGAGGCCTGAGGCCTCAAGAAATTCGAGCGCAGCCCTTCGGTTCGGATCGGTGTCGGGTTGGGTCAGCGCCTCGGCAAAGACATGGATGGCGTAGTAGGGGTTACGTGCGATGAGCGCCTCGTGGGCCTGCTTGTCAAGCGCCTCATCGGACGGTTGGGGCTCGCCTGCTTGGGTGGCGGCGTCGCGCGCGGTCTTCTTGAAAGCCTCCAAGGTCTCGGCGCGAGCCTGCTCGGTAGCAACTTCGTTTCGAAGCGCGACGTTCGCTTTGGCGCGGCGATAACCGTAGCAGAGTATGCCGATGCTGGTCGCTGCTGAGGCGACACCGATACCGAGCGCGGCGAGGCCCAGAGCGAGCGCTCCCACGCCGGTCGCCGTGATGGCCGCGATCGCGAGCGACCCGCCGACAACCCCGAGCACGCCCTTGAAAATGTTCCACTTCGCGGTGGTGATCTGAGTGGTGCGACGCTCGACTGCGTGCCGTCCGGCGTGATTGAGCACTTCACTGTTTGACTGGCCCTTTGCGGGTTCGATCGCCCGCTGGATCGCATCGCGACGTTGTGAGGCCTTGTTCAGCCGATACGCTGCAATGCCGATCGTGGCGCCGCCCGCCACGACGGCGAGGCCACCCGCAGCGGCTCCGGCAATGTGCGAGGCTGCGACCAGCCCGCTGCCCGACGTGCTGCCCGCGAGGGCGATGGCGGCGTGCGTGCCGTCCAGACCTGACCGAACCAGGCCAGCGCCGGCGCGCGCAACGCTCACGGCGGTTTCTGCGGTGTCGCGTCGTGCCTCGGCGCGCGCGCGCCGAGCGATCGCGTAGCGTTGAGCGGGTGCGGCGAGTCCTCGGAGCTCATCGGTGAGCTTATTTTGCTCGGTATCGAGTTGGTTGATCTGATCGCCAAGGGTTTTCAGGCGTTCGAACGCGTCGAGCTGGCGGGTGCGGGCCTCGTGTCCAGGTTGATTGCCGATCCGACTTCGGCAGTCGTCAAGAAAAGCCGTCTGAGGGTCCTGGAGCTTGGTGCGGAGTGATTTGATTTCCGAGTCGAGCGCGTCAAGGCGATCCTTGATACCTGACATCATTAACTTGGCCCGGCCGCGTTGAAGCGCTGTGTCGTGATCGACGGGGATCCTGCCGCGTTCGGATTCGAGCTGGCTACGTTCTGATTCGAGCCGGTTCAGCGCGTGTTGCCACTGTCTGGCCTGGGCTTGGAATTCGGATTGAATGGCCTCGCCTTGCGCGAAATCGGCCTGTGCCGATTGGAGCTTCGCAGCGCCGTCGCTGCGGGCCTGAAGTACGCGCTCAAAGGCGTCTGCGCCAGCTTGCTGGCGCTCCACTTCCTGGTTTGCCTCGTTCTTTGCGCGGACTGCTCGTGTGAGCGAATAAGCCGACAGCGCCGTATCGACCCCTGCGAACGCCACGCCAACCAGTGCGCCGACACTGCTAGCGGTGCTGGGGGTGTGACCCTCAGCTCTCGCGCTTCCAGCACTCTCTGATCCATGTTCGATGTTCTGATGGGCCATTGATTGCGCCACGTCAGCACCGGCAATTGGCTGACTACCCGCGCTGTCGGGAACCCGCAGGGCGGTTTCAGTCATGCTGACGAATTGGCCTAACAGACGTGCCACGATTGCCGAGCCCAGCGTAATCCCGCCCGCCCTGAGCGACTGGCTGGGCGGATGAGCCATGGTGAGGTGACCGATCGAAACCCGCGGCAAGACAGTCTGCGGTTGCGCTGCTTCGGACGTCCCGGCGGGGCTCAACGCAGATAGCCGCGACGACTGCACCGAGGCACTTTCGCTGCCAATCATCGCGCGGTGGGTGGAGGGAGGATAAAGCGATGACATTGGTGGACTCAGGCGCGCAGATTGAAGAACTGCGCTGGTTCGAGTGAACCCGGGTCTCTCGGCGCGGTGGCGGCTGGCGCTCGACTCAATCTTGCGCGCAGCGCCTGGGCTGCCTGAGTGAAATGCGTGAGGAGATTGTAAAACCCGGTCTCGTCCAGCACCGAAACGGGATGCTGATAACAGAGCAGCACCTCCCCCGACTGCGGATCGAGCGCGACGCTTGCGCCGCGGATCTCGCTACTGAAGACATTGAGCTTGAGAAGACTTTCATAGAGCGCCAAGAGCGCTTCGCCCTGCTGATCAGGCTTTGGCAGGACGGTTCCGATCAGGTAAAGCTGCGAGGACTGATCCGGGACCTCGACCGCGATGCTCACGTCGTTTTCGTAGTCGAATGCACAAACGCCGGCCGCGTTGAGCTTGAGCGGTGGCGCAATACGCAAGGCCGAGGAAAAACGCTCAAGGAGGTGGTTGATGGCGTCCTGGCTGTTCATGACGAGGTTCCGCGCGTTACGCTCATCACGGTGGGCAGGCGCACGCCCTGGCGCGCGAGTTCATCCAGGGTGTCCTGGCAGGTCTTCAGCCCCTGCGCGACCGGTTCGATGATCGACAGGAATTCGGTGACAAAGAAGCGCGTCATACGAAGGGCTTCGACCACTAGCGTGCTGGGTAGGTGGTGAGCCATGTGCGGCAGCATCGACCGGAACACAATCAGGCCCTCGTCATCGCTCAGAATGAACTGGCCGATGGGCGTCAGCAGGTTGAGGCTATGAAGAAGAAGCGCCGTGTCGGCGGAAGCGGATGCCTCCACCGTGAAAGGTAACGGCAGCGTAAGCTGCAGGAAGATGATGTCGTCCGGCGAGCGCTCGGCACCGAATGCGCCCGATAACTCATCAGGAAACATGCCGTGAACCACATAGTTGCGCCCGGCCTCATCAACCTGAACCAGGCAGAACAGCTCCGATACGGCCTGCGAGCCCGCGGCAGGAACCACCCAGGCACGAAAGCCCGCCTCCTCGGCCGCTCTGGCAAATGACTCAAGCAGCACAGCGGTCATCTGGACCTCTCCTTTTGCCCCTGAATGCGCGCCTGCGCGGCAAGCTTGCCCGCAGGGCATGTTGACAGCCCATCTGTCCGGCGGAAAGTATACGGGTCGTTTAATCGGCTTGGGGCGGCGCGCGCACCGATCCCGCTACGCATCATGAATCGAGGTTTCAAGTTGCGCCTCAGTCCCCGGCTTGTACAGGTGTACAGCGTTCGGGTCGAGCGGTCCTCGTGCGGCGGGCCTAT
The DNA here is from genome assembly GCA_018969885.1 of Betaproteobacteria bacterium. Next base: position 14,760 of record JAGWXN010000014.1, read on the forward strand.
CGCGCCGTGCTCGCGCAGCGACCCGGTGACCCGGTGACCCGGTGACCCGGTGACCCGGTGACCCGCTCGCGCGGCGTATGCTCGCGGATTCACCCTGATCGCGGATTCAGCCCTCATGCGTATCTATAGCCATCGTGATCGTCCGTTTCATCTGGGGCCGCTTGCGCTCGAGGCGTTGGCGCGTGTGCCGTCGTGTGAGGCGGACAGCAGTGCCGTGCTGCCGTCGGAGCATCGGACGCCAGGCGACGCTGCAATTGCCCACGTGCTCGATGACTACTTCACGCTATTTCGATGTCATCTCAACGGACCCGTGGCGGCCGCGCGGGCGCCGATTCCAGACGATCCGGCGCTGCGGACGGCCAATCTGAAGGCCTCGGCTTATTTTTTGGACGCCAGCATCGTTGGGGGCTGTTGTCTGGAGGCGGCTGACTGGCTGGCAGAACCTGTATCGGGGCACACCCATGCGCTGGTGATGCTGGTGGAGTTTGGACGTGAGCCGCGCCCAGGTGATTTCGGTGAGGCCTGGATCGCAGGCAGCAACGCGGCGCGTACGGATCTGCGCGCGACCGAACTGGCTGCAGTGCTGTCCGGTTATCTCAGGCGGATGGGGTTCTCCGCGACCGGGCATGCGGCGGGGGCGACGTCGGTTCATCTGGAGCGGCTCGCGCAGCGCGCGGGTGTCGTCCGTGCCGATGCAGGCATGCTGGTGGCGCCGTATCTACATCGCGGTTTCCGGTTGGCGGTGGTCACCACTGACTACGCGTTTGAGGCAGACCTTGCGCTCGACCCCGCGGGTTCACTCACGCCTGACGATCCGGCGGTCGTGATGGGTCAGAACGGGACCCGCCCCGCATGGTGGGACGCCGAACTCGAACGGCGGCCGCTTCACCTCGGCCGTTATCCAATGGAGCGCATTGCCCGGCGGGATACGCCCACGACGCTGGTCGAAGAGGAGGCGATCGTACGAGTGCCCAAGCGCGCTGATTTCTTTAAGCGTGCGCAGGCCGGTGATCTGGGCGAGAAGGCCAAACGCGAACGGATGCGCTTTCCGATGAAGCATCCCTATGCGCTTGGCATGCAACCCCTTATCGCCGGAATGGTGCCCCTGCAGGGCTCACGCGAGCCTCTGGTGCCCACGGGTCTTGGCGGCGATCTGTCTGATCCCCTCGCCAATGCCCAGGCGATCAAGGCGCTGGGCTATTTCCTGGGGGCCGACTTTGTAGGCATCTGCCGGGCCGAGCCCTGGATGTACTACTCCCATGACGAAGTCGAGGGCAAGCCGATCCCCGCCTATCACCGATATGCGGTGGTGATGCTGATCGATCAGGGCTTTGAGACCATGGAGGGGGCCTCGGGCGATGACTGGATCTCTGCCTCGCAATCGATGCGCGCCTATATGCGAGGCGCTGAGATCGCGGGAATCATGGCCGCACACTGCCGGCGAATGGGCTACTCGGCGCGCTCCCACTCGAATGCACACTCCGAGGTCATTCACAACCCGGCGATTCTCATGGCGGGCCTGGGCGAAGTGAGCCGGATCGGTGACACCATCCTCAATCCCTTCATCGGACCCCGCTCGAAAAGCGTTGTGTTCACCACCGATCTGCCGCTGACAGTCGATCAACCGATCGATTTCGGTCTGCAGTCCTTTTGCGAGTCATGCAGAAAGTGCGCGCGCGAGTGCCCGTGCAACGCGATTCCGTTTGGCCCGAAGGTGATGTTCAACGGCTATGAGATCTGGAAGGCCGATGTCGAGAAGTGCACCAAATATCGTGTGACCAACATGAAAGGCTCCGCCTGTGGTCGCTGCATGAAGACCTGCCCCTGGAATCGCGAAGACACGGTCGAGGCCGAGCGCCTCATGTGGTTGTCGATCGAGCATCCTGAACTCGCGCCTGCAATCGCAGCTGCCGATGATGCGGCGGGAAACGGTATGCGAAATCCCGTGAAGCGCTGGTGGTTCGATCTCGAGGTGGTGGATGGCGTGGCCCAACGCCCGGTTGCGGGCGTCAATGAGCGCGACCTCGACCTCGAACGCATCCGCCTGGGCGAGCGCCAGAAACTTGCCATGTTTCCGCCCCATCTGCAGCCCGCAGGGGGCACCACGCTTGAGGCGGTGGTGCCGGTTGACCGTGAGGCGGGGCTTGCCGCCTATGTCATGGCGGAGCCGGTAGAGCGGGCGCGCGCACGCCTGGCAGCGATCCCGGTGGTACGTGAAAACGAACAGAAAACCGCTAGTCGTGAACGTCAATGACACCGCCTCGGTATCCAAGGTCTACAGGTCGGGTATCCCGCACTCACTGATTCAAGGAGGTCATCTCATGTACATACCGGTTTTACGCCGCGTTACGATCGCACTGATCGCTGGTTTCGCGTCGCTGTCGGCCACCGCTCAGGAGTATCCGACGAGGCCCATTCGCATGATTGTTCCCTGGCCCGCAGGCGGGTTGGTGGACATCGCTGCGCGGACCGTTGCGAAGGAGTTGCAGGCGAGCATGGGGCAACCCGTCGTGATCGACAACAAGGCGGGCGCTGGCGGTGTGATTGGCGCAGACCTGGTGGCAAAGGCTGCCCCCGATGGCTATACGCTCGCCCTCACCACCTCGGCCCTCAACATGAACGCAGCGCTGGGTCAGAAGCTCCCGTTCGATGGGATCAATGATTTCGCGCCGGTGGCGGTTGTGGCGTATGCGCCCTCCATCGTGGTGGTCAATGTCGGCTTGGCCGCCAAGACAGTGCAGGAGCTCACCGCGCTCGCCCGCGCGCGCCCCGGCAAGTTGTCCTACGCCTCCGCGGGCATCGGTTCGCCTGCCCACCTGGCCACGGAGCTTTACAAGTTCACGATGGGTCTGGATATCGCGCACATCCCCTATAAGGGCGCACCGCAGGCAATCACCGATCTGATCGCGGGTCACGTCGACATTCTGTTCGCCAACGCAGCGGTGGCGTTGCCGCAGATCCGGTCGGGTGCGGTACGCGCAATCGCGGTCACGGGTGAACAGCGATTTTCGGCGCTTCCTGATCTGCCCACGATGGCCGAATCCGGTGTCAAGGACTTCGAAGCTGATCAGTGGTTGGGCATCCTGGCGCCAAAGGGCACTTCGCCAGCCGTCATGCGTCGCCTCCGTGGCGAGATTGACCGCGCGCTCTTGAGCGAGAGCCTGCGAACTGCGCTTACGAACAGCGGAATGTCGGCTGCACCCGTGGCAACGCTCGAACAGTTTTCAGCCTACCTGCGTGACGATCTGGCCAAGTGGACCGCGGTCGTGAAGCGGGCCAATATCAAAGCCGATTAATCGGGGTCTGTTCTTACAGGTCAGCCATGATGTCCCATCCCTCGTATCCGTCAGACCGTTCACCCGGTGTAACCGTTGCCAAGACGCTCGCGCAATCGCGCCCGCACTGGCCGCCTCCGGTGCGTGCGCGCCCTGGTAGTCCGAATGTCATCGTGATCCTGTTGGATGACATGGGGTTTTCGGATCTGGGGTGCTTTGGTGGCGACATTGACACGCCCAATATCGATGCACTCGCGGCGGGTGGGCTGCGCTTTACCGGCTACACCACGGTGCCCATGTGCACGCCCGCGCGCGCGGCCCTGCTCACTGGGCGTAACCCGCACAGCGTGGGCTGTGGCTGGCTGTCTCAGAGCAATCCCGGGTATCCGGGTTATGGCGGTGAGATATCGCTCGCGGCTCCCACCATGGCGGAGCTATTGCGTGCCGGGGGCTATTCCACGCTCGCGGCGGGCAAGTGGCACAACACCTACGACCGCAACAATTTGCCGGGAGGCGATACCCGCTCCTGGCCGATCCAGCGAGGGTTTGATCAGTTCTACGGTTTCATGGGCGCCGAAACCAGCTATTTCCAACCTGACAACATGATGGAGGGCAACCATCCGGCTAATGTAGTGCGCTATCCCGATGGTTATTTTGCGCCCGATGACTATACCCAGCGTGCCGTGGAATGGGTCACGCAGCACGCCACCAGTTCACCCGACAAACCTTTCTTTCTGTACCTGGCTTTTCAGACGCCCCACGGCCCGCTGCATGCGAAGCCCCAGGACCTGCAGCGCTACCGTGGCCGCTTCAATGAGGGTTGGGATGTACTGCGTCGCCGGCGCTACGAGCGCCAACGCGCTGCCGGTCTCATCGAACCGAACGCAGGTTTTGCGCCGCGCAACCCAGGCGTGCCGGACTGGGCATCGCTCAGTGAAGACGAGCGCGCGCTCTTTGCGCGCTACATGGAGGTGTACGCAGCACTCCTCGATAACGCTGACCAGAACGTGGGCCGGCTCATGAGCTGTCTGCGTCGGGTGGGTCGCTTTGACAACACGCTGGTGCTACTCACCTCCGACAATGGTGCCAATGCGGTCGCGGGGCCTTCGGGCGTCATGAATCTGATCGGGCGCCGGATGGGGGCAACCGAAAACATGGCGCTCAATCTGCGATTGCTTGAGGAAGATCGAGTGGGTGATGCAGATACCTACGTCTGCTATCCCACCGGATGGACGCAGCTCAGCAATACGCCTTACCGGTATTTCAAGCGCACGCCGATGGCGGGCGGTATTCGCGTGCCCCTCGTGATGCACTGGCCGCAGCAGATCGTCGATCCGGGCGCCATCCGGAGGCAGTGGGTTCATGTCACCGACCTTTTGCCGACGGTCATGGACTACACGGGTGGGCAAATGCCGCAGCATTTCAACGGACACCCAACCCAGCCGTTTGATGGGAAGAGCTTCTCGACGATGGTGAATGACGCGGGAGCGCCGGCTGCCCGAACGCGTCAATACTATGAGCTTCAGGGCAGTCGTGCGTACATCTCGGGCTCCTGGAAGATCGTGTCGCTCCAGACCCCGGACAAGGCGATTGATCTCGATAACTGGATGCTGTTCAACCTTGCGGATGATCCCGCCGAGATCAACGATCTCGCGTCGACCGAGTCCGTGCGGCTTCGCCAACTGATCGACGAATTCGAGGCCGAAGCGGGTGAGAACCACGTCTACCCGATCGATACGCGCGATGAGCGTCGCAACCACCATGTGCCGCCCTATGAGGTCGAGCGCATGCTGATGCCACGCCGGTTTTACCCGTTGGGACCCTCGGTACCCTCGCTCGTGGTGTCACCGCTTGTCTGCGATCGCAGCTATCGGCTGGAGGCTTTCTTTGAGTGGTCGCCCGGGCAGGAGGGCGTGATCTTTGCGCTGGGCGATCGCTTCTGTGGTTTGGCGCTGTTTGTGGAAGCCGGTCAGCTTCATTGCGTGTACCAATGGTGGCATCAGCCCACCGCGCTGCCCGTCATGACGCTGTCCGAAGGCGCGCAGATCTTCCGTTTCAACTACGTTGCCACGGGCGGCCGAAAAGGGCACGCGAGCGCCTGGCTCAACGACATGCAGTCTGCCGACGCAATAGATCTGTCGCCGACCATGCTGCGCATTCCCACCGCAGGAATGAGTGTTGGACTATCGCGTCGATTGTCAGTTAGCGAACGCTATGCGCATCGGGGTGCATTTCAGTACGAAGGGGTGATCGACCATATCCTGATCACGCCCGGCGAACTTGCCCCGGGTAGTACGCTCGAACCCAGCGAAGAAAGGGCACAGGCTGCGATCAGGGAGGCGGCCAGATCGTAGACCGATTGGGGGCATTGATGCCCCGGCGGGTGGACGACGGGCGGGTGCACGGCGCGCTTCGATCTGCGCGCGAGCGCGCTTCGCATCCGGTTCAGGTGCGCGGCGTTGAAAGCATCGCGATGATGTCGTCGGTGCTGCGAACATCGGCAAAAAACTGCGCGAGGCTCACCAGCGCACCCAGATGTTCGGCGTCAGATCGGGCGGCGTTGGCATCGCTTGCCATCACCACCTTGTAGTCGGCCATCATGGCATCGCGCGCTGAGGCCTCGCAGCACACGTTGGTGAGCGTGCCAGCGATCACCACGGTGTCGATGCCGCGCTCGCGGAGATGCCGCGGAAGTTCGCAAGCCCCGGGGAAAAAAGCGCTGTAACGCTTCTTGGCGAGCTGAAGATCGCCCGGTTCCACCTCCAGCGCCGGCCACAGCGCGTGATCCGCTGAGCCCGGGCTGAGCGCGGCCAGAATGGCCTCGGCATGCGCCGGGTTCACCATGTGTTCAAAGAAGTGGGGCCAGGCATCGGGACCGCTGCGGGCAAAGGTGCCGAGCGTGAAAGCCACCAGCCCGCCGCCAGCCCGCACGGCGCGCGCCAGCTGGTTGATGCGGGGTACGATCTCGCGCGCGGCCGGGGTTTCGGAGGGCGCGCCCTCGCGAAGAAACGCGTTCTGCATATCGATCACCACCAGTGCGCTCCTGCGGCAATCGAGATGTTCGTAGATGTGCTGACGGCCCCGTCGTACGCGCAGCCGCTCGGCGATTTCAGCAGGAAGGGTAGTCGGGTGCATGGCGTTGGGGGTGAGGGGTTGGGACCGCGATGATCGGGATGGTGGCGAGGCGTCTTTCAAAAGGAGCCGCAAAATCTATCCGAGTCGCCCGCAGGTGTCCATCTGGCGGAGCATGATCAGGCAGGCCAAGATCACGGCATCTCGCCGGGTGCTGGCCTCGCGTGACAGGGTAGGGCGGCTAGGTTATGTTGGCGCGGTCTCCTCAACTGGTCTGATGCGATGAAACTCTCCCTGTCTGCGCGCGTGGGCGAACAGTTCTTCAATAAGCGTGTGGCCGCGCTCACCTTGTCTCAGCTCGCCGATATCGCGGTATCCAGTGGCTACCACGCGGTGTGCATGCGCGCCTCGCAGGTGGGCGTACACAGCTCGCGTGAGCAGATCGATGAGGCGGCGACGCTTCTGAAGCGTCGCGGGCTCGCGGTCTCCATGATCACGGGTGATTTCGCTATTCCGGAGAACTCTGATGCGGGGCCTGGTGCGCTGCGAGCCATCACGCCTTTTCTGGATCTTGCGGAAGCGTTTGACTGCAAGCTCATCCGGGTGGCGCTACGCGTGGAAGACGACATTGAGTGGGCGCGGCGTGCAAGCCTTGAGGCGCGCGAACGGAGCATCCGTCTGGTGCATCAGTGTCATAACCAATCGCTTTTCGAGCAGGTTGAACCGATGCTACGGGTGGTTGATCGGATCGGTTGCGACAACTTTGGCATCACCTATGAGCCCGCCAATCTCGAATTGTGTGGCGAGTCGTACGGTGCGGACACCATCGCCCGCCTGGCTCCCCATATTTTCAATGTGTATCTGCAGAATCAGCGGCTTGATCCTGCCGGCCCCTCGGTGATTACGACCTGGTGTCGGGGGCCCATCCGGTTCGAGCAGATTCCGCTCTGGGATCCGCGGGGAATCAATTTTCCGGCAGTGATGGAACAGCTCGCCGCAGTGGGCTATCAGGGCTATGTCACCGTGCATCAGGCGGGGCTGAACACGCCGGTAATCGATGGTTCGGAGAGCGCCCGGTACCTGAAAAGCATTCACGGCTTCGAGCCGTCGATGGCGTAACCAGTCTGTTTGGCGATTCATCCTGGGAGGTCACATGGTTGCGCTCTTGAAAACGGTCCTCATCATGATGCTGGCGGGGCTACCCTTTGCGGGCATGGCGCAGCCACTTAAATTTCCCGAGCGTCCCATCAGGCTGATCATCCCCTTTGCGGCCGGAGGGGGTACCGATATTGTTGCCCGCATCGTGGCCCAGCGTCTGGTGGAGACGATTGGCCAGTCGGTGATCGTGGAGGCCAAGCCGGGTGGTGGAGGCGCCATTGCTGTCGCCGAATTGATGCGGGCTGCCCCCGATGGGCATGTGTTGCTGATTGCAACCAGTTCGAATGCGGTGCTCCCGGTTGTGGCTGGGCTGTCATGGCACCCCAGTAACGACTTCACGCCAATCGCAATCGTTTATTCCTATCCGTTTGTGCTGGCCACCAACAGCGACAACTCGCAGCGATTTCCTGATCTGGCTCAGTTCATCGCACGGGTTCGATCGGAGCCCGATAAGGTGGCCTGGGGCTCATCCGGTATCGGTGGACCCCAGCATCTGGTGGGTGAGCACTTCAACAAAGTCGCTGGGCTGAAAATGGTGCACGTGCCCTACAAGGGCAATGCCCCGATGATTCAGGCGCTTCGCGCCAATGAAGTTCAGGTCGTTTTCGATACCCAGACGCTCATGCTGCCGCACATTCAGGAGGGGCGACTCAAACCGCTTGCCATCACCTCAGCCAAGCGTTCGAGTCGGCTGCCCGACACCCCAACGCTGAGCGAAGCCGGATACCCGGATCTTGCGGTGGAAATCACCAACTATGTCCTCGCGCCCAAGGGCACACCGGTTGCAATTCAGCGCGAGCTGAATCGGCAGTTCGCTGCGGCGCTTGAACACCCGGATGTGCGCGATCGGCTGCAGGGGTTCGGGCATACCGTGCCTTTGGCCGCCGACAATTCGCCTGAGGCCGTCAAGGCGCATATCGACCGTTTCAGCGCAACCTATGGACCGCTTGCGCGGGAAGTGGGTGGCGCCAACCGTTAAAGAGGCGCCTGCGCCCAGGGCGCCACGCTGTCCTCGTACGGAGCCACCTGCGAAATAAAGTTGGCCGAGGCAAGACTTTTCGCCAGACGATGAAAGCCCGCCCTGGATACCTGCGGTTGACACGACCAGATGGCTGTCTGGTGGCAACGAGCGAGGCACTGCTCGAGCAGATCGGGCGCAAGTTGCGGATAAAGATGACCAACCAGCCGGCTCAGTTCGCGGGCGCCTTGGGCATCGATCCAAGGCCCGAAACCACTAAGCGCTTCAGCCATGGCTCTGAAGGCCTCGCCATAGCGTTCAATGTTTTCCACGGTTGAAAGGAAGGTGGTGTAGGCGGTGGGTCCGCGCGCATGGGCGGCATGAAGCGGATGCCCGATTCCGTCGCGCAGCGCGAGGCTCACATAGGGCTCAAAGAGCTGCGCCACATCAATTTGCCCCGAGCCCAGGGCGCGCAGATTGTCTTCCATCGGGGCGTCGGGGCGTCGCTGGATCGAATTCGGGTCGATCCCCAGATCGCGCAGATCCTGCTGCAGACAGAGCCAGGGTGTGACGACCTCGCTCACCGTGGCGAGTCGTAGCGAAGGGAGCGCGCGGAGGTCGAACGGCGCAAGACCCGGGCGTCCGACCAGATAAAACGGATCGCGCGCGGCCACTTCGCCAAACGCGACGAGTGATTGGGGGCCAGCCGCGTTCAGGTCACGATCTTTCAGCACGCGCATTGGCCCGCCCCAGACCAGATGGATATCGCCCCGCAACATATCGGTGATCCCCGCGCCGGGTGAAGGCGAGGCGATGAGATTCACCTCAAGCCCGCGATCGCGAAACCAGCCCAGCTCCAGGCAGGCGTAAAACGGCGCGTAGAAAACGGCCCGAAAATTCTCAGCGAGATGGATGTTCAATGCGGGTCCCTGCGAGTGCGCCGCCCGGTCACCCTCCGGAGGTTGGTGTCAAAACTGCAGCGATGAGCGATTGTCGCCATGATTGTGCCGGTTTCCCTTTATCGATGCAGGAAGAGCTCATGTCACGACTCCGAACCTTATTCGCCCTCGGGATCGCAGCAGGATGGCCGCTGATGGCGGGCGCGCAGCCTGCAGCGTCGTCGACCCCCTCGGCTGGCTATCCGTCACGACCGGTGAAGCTGGTGGTGCCGGTGCCGCCGGGCGGCGCGGCAGACTTCATTGCCCGCACGATTGCGCCGCGGCTGTCGGCTGCGCTCGGTCAGCCGGTGGTGGTGGAAAACCGTGCAGGCGCGAGTGGCGCGATCGCTTCCGACTTTGTCGCCAAATCGGCGGCTGACGGCTATACGCTTTTACAGAATTCGATCACCACGCACGGTATCGGGCCGCACCTTGCGAGTAAGCTGCCCTACGATCCAATGAAGGATCTTGTGCCCGTCACGATGCTGGCGAAGCTGCCGCTCATCATGGCGGTCAATGCGGGTACAGGCTGGCGCTCGGTTCAGGATCTCATTGCCGAGGCGCGTCGGTCGCCAGGGCGGGTCACGTTTGCATCCTCGGGCAAGGGCGGTGCGCCGCATCTGTCGGGTGAGCTGTTTCGGATCGTGGCGGGTATCGATCTGCTTCATGTGCCCTACAAGGGCAGCGGTCCTGCAGTGACCGATCTGGTGGGTGGTCAGGTGCAGATCATGTTTGACGGTGCGCCCTCCCTGATTGCTCAGGTTCAGTCCGGCAAGCTACGGGTGCTGGCGGCGGCGAGCGCAGAGCGTAATCCGCTCGCCCCCGATGCGCCCACGTTTCGCGAGCTCGGCCTGCCCGGCATCGAGGTGGCGCTCTGGTACGGGGTGATGGTGCCGGCTGCAACGCCCAGCGCAGTGATCGAGCGCCTGGCTGCCGATATTGACGCGGCATTGCGGGTGCCCGAAGTGGTTGAGCGTTTTCGATCGCAAGCCACCGAACCCATGGGCGGTTCCCCTCGTCAGGCGGCCGATTTCATCCGGGCCGAGTATGCCCGCTGGGGCGACGTGATTCGAAAGGCCGGCGTGAGCCCGGACTGATCGCCTGCAGGGATCAGCGGCTGGGTGCCGATTGTTCGCGTCGGCGCCGCGCAAGAATCCGGGCCGAATTGAGCCCGGCGAGAAGCAGTAGCGGCCAGAGGAATGTGCAGACCAGCGCCCAGACGATCCGGGAACCGGCTGAGCCTGGCTGGGTATTTTCTGCCGTTTGGGTCGGTCCCTCGCTGAACAGATGTCGGTTCGGAAACGAGACGAGTCCAAAACCCGCGCCGATAATCAGAAAAACGATGAGGTAGGTGTTCAAGGCGGGCCTCCGGTTGGCCACCGATCGAGTCATGAATGAGGTCGATGGTGTCAACACATAATGACACATTAGAGTGTAATTTTATTGATACACCTTGAGTGGGCAGGGTTTGTCCCGCAACACCGCTCGCACGGGCCGCCCCGCCTCATTGGACCAGTGGGGCTTTGCAGCCATTTTGATTGCTGCCATGATCTGCGCGAATCATTCGAATGTTGCAGAGGAGGTCCGACTTGACTCAACGTGGAGATGGCTATGTTCCGGTGGCTGACGGTGCAAAGCCGTCGGCCCAGCCCATCGACCCGGCGGAGTGGGCGCTCAGGCTGCGGCTCGCAGCGGCCTATCGTGCAGTCGATCATTTCGGCTGGTCGGAACTGACCGCCAATCACATCTCGCTAAGGGTTCGTGACCAGCCCTCCGAGTTTCTGATCAATCCCTACGGCCTGCTCTACTCGGAGATCACCGCTTCCAATCTGGTGCGAATCGACGTGAGCGGCAATGTGCTCACGCCGACCGAGTATCCGATCAATCCGGCCGGGTTCAACATTCATGCTGCGATTCATGAAGCCCGCGCTGACGCGCATTGCGTGCTGCATGTTCACACGGTGGCCGGGATGGCGGTGTCGTGCCTGTCTGAGGGGTTGCTCCCGCTTACGCTTGAAGGCACTGATTTTCACGATCGGATCGGCTATCACGAGTTTGAAGGGCCGAGCCTGGCGGTTGATGAACGGGTACGTCTGGCAGCCGCGCTCGGCTCTCGAAACATCGCGCTGGTGCTGCGCAACCACGGCCTGGTCACCATTGGCGAAACCGTTGACTCAGCGTTTCTGCGCATGTATCGCTTGCTGCTTGCGTGCGAGGTACAGCTTCGGGTTCTCATGACCGGGCAACCGTTCACGCGTATCTCCGAGCGCACGCTTGAACACTCGGCGCAGCGCCACGAGTGGTTCTTCCGCATTGGCCCCGGTGGTCGTCAGATCGGGCACGGTGAACTCGATTTCAGCGCGATCATGCGGCTGATGGCGAAAATCGATCCGTCGTATCAGACCTGATCAGGGTCGATCCCTTCACACGGCATGGGTTGCGCAATAGAATCAGTCAGCACCAACAAATCAATCAATAAGCAAGGGGAGACAACATGAGCGAATTTTCATCGCGGGAGCCGTCGCTGCTGGCTGATCCGGGCAGGCGCCAGTCCGGTATCAAGATCGCTGCGGCTGCGCTGGCGAGCCTCAGCCCTGCGCTCATGAAGCCAGTGCATGCCCAGGCTGCGGTCCGGCTCAATGTCACATCAGGGCATCCTCCGGTGTTCAACTGGGTGGGCCTGATCGACAGCTTCGTCATTCCCGAAATCGAGAAACGCACCGCGGGCAAGATTAAATTCGAGTGGAGCAAGGCCTATAGCGGCACGGTGGCGAAGCTTGGCGCCGAGTCCGACGCCATCCGAACGGGCGTGTCCGATTTCGGTATCGTGGCTTGCATCTTCGAAGCCGGTAAATTTCCGCTTCAGCAGATGACCCTCCAGGTTCCTTTCGGATCCTCGGACATGGGGGTGGTATCCAAACTGTCCCATGACTTACACGACCGGATTCCGGAGTTGCAGGACGCCTGGACACGTCAGGGACTGCTGATGCTGGGCTCCGTGGTGGTGGATGACTACGCGCTGGTCACCAAGTTTCCGGTGCAATCGCTTGCCGATCTCAAGGGCAAAAAAATCTTCGTTCCTGGCCCCATCGCGTCGTGGCTCCAGAACACCGAAGCCGTGGCCGTGTCGGGTAATCTCAATACCTATTACAACGGCATTCAGACTGGGGTCGCCGACGGCGCAATTGTTTCGTCTGCCAACATCTGGGGTATCAAGCTGCACGAGGTGGCGCCCTATGTCACCAGCGCGGGATTGGGGGCCCAGTTTGTTGCAGCGCTGGTGATCAATAAACGCGTATTTGAGCGCTTCCCGAAAGAGGTTCAGGACGTGTTCACCCAGGTCGGGCGCGAATACTCGCGTCAGCTTGTTGAGAAGCAAAGCGCGTTGGTGGAGGAAGTGCGCAAGAACGCCACCGCGCAGGGGGCCCGCTATACCTCCATGCCAAT